>NZ_JBFUHJ010000120.1:0-14106 GCF_056402455.1 Paenibacillus sp. P4_A7
GACATCTCTACCTCACGAGGCATCATAAACACGGTATCAGCAGAAGCAAGCCAAGTACGAAGGGGACTCCAGGCTACCACCATCGTTAACAAAATAACGCCAACCGTCGCGATAGGAAAGTTGTTCGGTAAATTATGGATCAATGAGAAATAACTTATTGCCGATGCTATGAAAATAAGTGATAAAAAAGCTGGAAATCCGCTTTGCCCCATATACCGTAAATAGGGCAGTGTTTCCACCCGAAAGGCTCGCGAGCGCTGCTTCCAAATCGCTTCAAGCGTTCGTTCCGTACTCATTAGTCCTTGCCTCCGGTGACGAGCTTATAGAAAGCATCCTCCAACGAACCACTCCGCATATCCATTCCAGCCGCTTGCCGAACCTCATCTAGTGTTCCTTGCGCTACGATTTGACCATGATGCATCACGATAAATTGATCGCAATAAGCTTCAACTGTGGATAGGATATGCGAGCTCATCAAAATAGCAGCCCCCTTCTCCTTCACTTCAACAAGCCGCTCTAGCAAGGAACGAATGCCTAGTGGATCAAGTCCGAGAAACGGCTCATCAATAATGAATAACGAGGGGTCCGCGAGAAGCGCGTTCATAATCATCACCTTTTGCTTCATCCCTTTAGAGAGATGTGAAGCGAACGCTTTCCGTTTCGGTATCATTTGGAACTGCTTCAGCATTTCTTCCTCTCTTACCTGAAAATCGCTTCTTTCAATGCTGTACGCCATGCCCGTTAAGCGCAAATGCTCCTCCACCGTCAGCTCATCGAACAAAACCGGTGCCTCTGGTACATAAGCAAACGCCGCACGATAACGCTCTGTCTGCTCCTCTAAGGTTACACCCGCAACCCTCACTTCACCTACCTGTGGCTTCATTAGTCCGAGAATATGCTTAATGGTTGTACTTTTCCCTGCACCATTCAAACCAATTAGTCCGACCATTTCACCTGCTTTTACCTCGAATGAAATGTCGTGCAGAACAGGTCTTCTTGGGCTGTAACCGCCTGTTAAACCTTTTACCTGTAAAATAGTATCCATTCGCTCACCTTCAGTACGACGATTTAATATAGACTATTTACCAGCATACCGAAATTTCCGAATAATATCAAAAAAAAGACATCACCGCGGTCGGTGATGCCTTCTTTCATGCTATCTATTTAACGATGTCAATTGATTTAACAATCCCGTTCTCGCCCTTCAACAATACCAGTTGACCAGTCTTGATAAGAGATGCATCGCCAACAATGGCAACATTAGCGTCAATTGCAAAAGTAGCCGATTGCCCGTTTTCTACGCGCGTGATTGAAACGGTAGAAAGCTTCGCTTGCGAGTTGAATGTCAATGCATTAACAACGCCATAGTCCGTAAAGGCTGTAGTGACAGGTGCATTTTTTATGACTTCAATAAAGACTACTTTATTTTGATACGTACGCACAAGCACTTCATCACCAGCAAGTAGTGCACTGACTGGCGCTTTCTTGTCATCTCTGAAAATAAATACATTTGGATCCAACACAAGTGACACTTGTGTATTATCCGATTTCACAACCGTTATATTACCGTTAGTTGCACTTGCTGCCAGTTTGCCTGTAATAGCTTTGGCATCCTGATCCGGCATTTCTGAATCAGTACGGTCAAGAAGTGCCGCAAGCTCCGCGCGAGTTACAGGTTGATTCGGTCGGAAGGTTTTGCCGTGCTTGTCATCATAACCAGTAATAATACCTTTCTGAAGCGCGAGAGCAACATAACCAACTGATCCTGCAGGAATCTCTTTAGCATCCTTAAAGTCCAGCTTCGTATTATTGAGTGCCTTGGCCTCATCTTCGAGCTTGAGAGCTTTAATAAGAAGAATAGTTGACCATAGTCTTGTTGCATTTTGTTCCGGCTTAATTTCCATTTCCGTTTCTGAAAATAGATCATTCTCCAAAGCAACAGCTACGTAACCAACTGCCCATGGGTATTTTTTTTCTAATTTGTCGGCATCTTTGAACTGAAGATCTGTGTTCATTTCTTCTGCTGATTCTGCTTGATCGCGAAGACCCATTAGTCTAACCGCAGCGGTCAATGTTTCAATTCGAGTAATTTTTTTCCCTGGTTTAAACGTTCCGTCATCATAACCGTTGAATACGCCCTTCGACGCTAAACGCATAATGTATTCCGTTGCCCATTCCATCTCTTCTTCGTCATCGAATTTCCATGTTACTTTATATTGGTCATCATCATCGTCGTCATCGTCGTTTTTGTCATGCTTATCCTCATGTCGGCCTTTATCATCATCACGATCATTGTCATGGCCATTTCCCTTGCCACTTGCAAATGTCGAAGTCGCTCCCCCTACGAGCATCATTAGCGCAAGTGAGGATATTACTGTTTTTCTCCACATCGTTTGTTTCAACAAAAAAGCCACTCTCCTTTTTTCGATTGCGGAAATTACCGCTTTTTACCTTCGCCCATACACTTCGGGAAAGGCTGTTCGAATTAAGAGGGTGGCTTTCAAAAAAAATATTTTATTATTCTTTATCCGCTTCGCGTTTTGCTTTCAACCATTTCGGAGCGCCTTTATTTTTACCTTCACGCTTCTTTTCTACCTTTTTCGGGGTAGGCTTCGCAGCTGGTTTTGCTGTAGGCTTTGTAATTGGCTTGATCGGCTCTGCTGCGGAGCTTGTCGTTACCTGCTTTTCGGTATCAACCGAGCCAGAAAGGTCTTTCCTTCCCTCTGTCCGTTTCGTAGCAGCTGCTTCCGTATCACTTACTAGCAGCGACTTTCTAGGCTGCGCCGAGGCTGCCTCCTGACGTGCTTGGAACGGACGAGTCGCTTCCCTTAGCTGATCCGAGGTCATTAGTTTTCCTTTGAACATCGTGCGTTCAGTCAGGTCAATGCCAAGCTGCTTGCGGAATTTCTCCATAATGAACAGCTCTTGCGGCGTTACGATGGAAACAACTGTTCCAGACCTACCCATCCTGCCTGTTCTGCCAGCTCTATGTACATAGTGATCCGCGTCACTTGCCGGATCCAGATGTATGACAAGCGGCAGTCCTTCAATATCTAAACCGCGGGCTGCAACATCCGTTGCGAGCAGCAATTGACAGCGGCCATCTCTAAATCGTGTTAGAGTCGCCGCGCGCCGCTGCTTATCGGCATCGCCATAAATCGCTTCAACTGAAAAGCCTTCGTAGCTGAGCTTCGATTCCCAATTGGATATATTGTCTGTATCATTAAGGAACAGCAGTGCAGAGGAAGGGTTCAACAAACGTATTAGTTTTCTAGCTGTATCCGTCTTATCACGCTTGTCGCTCACAATAAAATAATTATCGATTGTTTCAGATACACGGTGCTCAGGTGTAATTTGTATCCGAACAGGGTCCTTCATCCAGCGTCCTTCAAATCGAGCCATTAGATCCGGATAAGTTGCAGAGAAAAAAGCGATCTGCCGGCCATTTCCCATTCCATGTAGAAGTGTCTCCACTTCACGTGTAGATCCAAGCTGGAATACTTGGTCAGCCTCATCCACAACAACACTGATAACATCATGCAGCTTAATTTTACGAAGCTTCAACAGCTCATGCATCCGACCAGGTGTACCGACTACCAGCTGAGGATGCAGCTTTAGCTTCTCCACCTGACGCTTAAGTGCCGCGCCGCCAATTAATTGCTGTACGCGAAGATTGAGCGGCTCCGCATATACTTCCGCTACTCTTAAAATTTGCATAGCAAGCTCTTGAGTTGGTGACAAAATAACCGCTTGCAAAGCGTTCGAATTCGCATTTAGACGCTGCAGCATCGGCAATAAGTACGCTAATGTTTTGCCTGTTCCTGTCTGCGATCTAGCCGATACGTCGCTGCCTCCAAGCAGAATTGGAATCGTCTCTGCTTGCACCGCAGTCGGTTCAACAATCCCATTCTCCTTCAGCTTTTCTTCCAGCTTGTTTACAATACCTATCTCATTCCATGTCTGCTTACTCATTACTTAATTCCTCTCTTATTCAAACCTTTATTTTCGATTAAATAATCCGCCAAACAGCTTATCGGCTGTTCTTGGAAATAATTGATACAGCTTAATTCCTAAAGCGGCTGTCTTAGGCAGGTCAACCTCAGCCTTCTTACGCTCCATAACACGAATAATCATTTTGGCCACATAAGTAGGCTTCATCATAAACCAGCCTACATTTTTCACATAGGAGCCCGTAGGATCAGCAAGAGAGAAGAAGGGCGTATCTATTGGGCCTGGATTAACAGCAGATACCTTAATACCCATTGGTTTCATCTCCATGCGCAGAGCATTGGTAAATCCAAGCACAGCATGCTTCGTTGCCGTATAGCCGGTTGACTTCGCTGAGCCAATTTTCCCTGCCATAGAAGCAATATTCACAATATGCCCGGTGCCTTGCTTCAACATATGAGGCAGAACTGCCTTCGTACAACGAACGATACCCATGTAGTTTGTATCCATCATTTCATCAAAGCTTTCCACCGTTTCATCCATGAAATACGCAAATTTCCCATAGCCGGCGTTGTTAAGCAAAATATCTATTTTTCCATATTTTTTAATCACAGCATCTACTGTCTGCTGCACCTGTTCGGTATTTGTGACATCCATCTGATAGTAAGCACATTTGCCCTTTATTAATTCCGCAGTCTCCCTCAGCTTATCGAGATTACGGCCAGTCAGCACTGGTATAGCACCTCGCTCGGCCAGCATTTTAGCCGTTATGGCGCCAATGCCGCTTGAAGCGCCAGATATGAATACAACTTTCCCGTTTAACATCCAACATCACCCACTCACAATTTTACTTGATTGGTCTTAAAGACGCAAAAAAAGCTCCCTAGGGAGCCATCTCTGTGCTAAGATGCGAATAAAACTTGAATGTCCAGTTGTCCGATACCTTCCATTATAAGCGGGATCGTCAGCGCTTGTTTTGTAGAAAAACCAGCGGAGTTGGCTGAGTGGATCACTTTGGGCGGGGTAATATCAACTTTCACACCTAGATTATACAACATCGTACTGGCATTTCCACTTATCATATTGCCGAGCTCAGAAATAGCACTGCGAACGATTTCATCGATTTCAGAAACAACAAATCCGCCCATCATTGCAGAAACCATTTTGAGTGCAACCTCTTCACTAAGACCTAATACAATGTCACCGTTCATTTGGCCCTTAAGTCCAATTTGAATCCAAATATAGTTTTCTACGAACTTGATATCCTTGAGACCAAGTTCTCCTGTAGCAGGTCGAATCTGAACGACTTGCTCAATTACAATTTTTGCAGATTCAAGAAACGGATTAATATATTCTGCCTTCATGAAGAGGTTACGCTCCTTTTCGACAAAATTCGCTAATTGTCTATTTTGTTTATATTATACTGAAATAATTAGGACAAGTATACTATAATGGAAATAGATGAACCAAAAGTCCTAGTTCAAAATAAGGATTTTTTATGGGAAAAAGTACAAGAATCAGGCTGTTTGTACCTAATTACACCGCTTTATCCGTACTGCTCCTACGAAAACGAAGTCGAATTAACCGAAGTCGCTCGTACAACACCTCGACAGGCCTATTAAGCTGAGACGCCTCAGTTGAGCCGTATACTTGCTCGAGCACAGGCTTCAGATACTTATCACCCACCAATGAAAGCGCATCCCATACAAGCTGCTGCTCGGACTCAGGAACTTCACACAGCTCTTTCGAGATAAGAGGCTCGAAGTCGTATCCTTCTTGTTCAAGCAGCTCAATCCGATCCAAAAGCTCGCGCCTTGTCATTTCCAGTTCCGTGACAAGCTGTTCTAATGATCCTCCTTGCTGTACAGTTGATAAAATTAATTTTTTTGCGGTTTGACGATTCATTTGATTTTTATATTTGGTTTCCTTTTGCTTAAATAGCCATTGTTTATAAGAAGCTTGATCAAGCTGCTCGGTTACCCATTGCAACGGAAACTCGGTTATTCTGTTCGTCTCCGCTGTAATCGTTAGCACTTCCACTCCATACAATGATTGCTTTATACTGCCCCATCCTGGTATTTGCTTTAATTCTTCCTCGGTATGTGGAATAAATGCGCTAATCATCCATAGCATTCGATTAGTGGCGATGAGATAGGCCGATTTCTTCTCTGCGATCGCTTTGGCACGGCGCCACTCTCGCAACAACTGAAACAAAGGCTGATTGGCATGCAATTCTCCGTAGCATTGCTGCATCGACAAGAAGCTGCCCGTTGACGTACGTCGATCATCCAGCATCCCATCTATAATAGGCGTGTATCCCTCGCCCATCATTCTTGCTATTCCATGGCGGAATGTAGTGATCATCTCTTCCCATGAAGTACCTTCAAACCAAGTCTCAGGATTGTCCGCAGCTTCCTTATCCTCCATCCACAATACAGCCCATACCCCCTGGCGCTCACAAATGGACAGCTGAGCACTGACAATTTCATGCCCCTCAACTTGCTTCTCAAACGTGTTCAAAAAAACGATTTGCATAATTAGCACACTCCTTCATCCCAACAGTTTGTTGCGAGTCAATTGAACAGCGAACATCAACTTTGGTTCAGGATAAGGTGGCAAGCAACAACAAAAAAGCACCCCTCCTGCCTTAGCAGAAGAGGTGCTTCCTCTCACGTTCAATGATTCGATTGCTTATATGCTATCATAATGATTTCTTTATTACAAGCATTTTAATGATGTATAATAAATCTAATAAATAGAGTGGAGGCTATACCCTATGCTGTTGCCCGACTTTGATTTTTTGTCTGACACTACCGAGCAAACATCGACTAGATTCGTTACCTTTATAGGACCAAGTATGAAGCGATTCGACCTCGCAGTAACATCAACAAGCCGCTTTTACGGTAAACAACTAATAACCGATATGCAGTCCGGTAAAACAGCTATTATTGGTCCTGATGATTTAGATGAAGAAGGCTACTTGGAGCATACCTACAAAATTACGGAGGAAGAAGCTGCCGAGCTTGTCCAGTTTCTATACTTTGTCGTAGGGRCCGTGAATTTTAACGACTAATCAGGGTACACTGAAGTGGTAATAGATTACCATTTCAGGAGGAGTTTGCTGATGGATCGGTTTATTAACGAAGATCGTGAGCCGTACACCGATGTTTCGACAGTAGAATCACAACGCAACGACCTTATTCCAGAAGAGTTTCCGGAAGGCTCTTACGGCTCTGATCTGCTTACCGAATCTCTTGGTAAGAGTACGCCCTGGCGAATCAATCAGCGATCGTCTAACCCATTTGGCTATGAGAATCGAACACTTCATGAGGGGATCGATCGTAATTATCCCGGCGAAGATGTCCACAACACTATAATTCCTGATGTTCAAGATGAGCCTTGAACAGGTGAAGCCCTTGGTTATACACGTATATGTGYATCGCCAAGGGCTTTTTCTATATATGAGATGAAGTCGTTTTAAGGGAAATATGAACTCAAATAAGGAAAATTCGCATTTTAACACAGTAATCAGGCTGCAACAAGAAAAAAAATTATCATTTGAGAGGACCAGCTCTTCAAAAAACGCATATAAAACTGCTTCATTGCTAGCTTTTTCAATAATTATTTATGTTTTTTGGTCGATGCTTACCAATTTTTTCAGGTTTAATTGATCCAATAACTAAACTTATAATACGGGTAACATTACTTAGAAGGAGTCGTTCATATGAAGAAGGGTATAAAAAGTAAAATTGCTATCTTAATGTTAGCCATTACCATTCCAGCATCTGGATTGATGCATGATGCCAACGCTGCAGCAGCATCAAACACTATAACAGCGAAAAGAGAAAAGCTTGTAAAAACTGCGATATCATTGCAAAATAAAGTTGATTACGTACATTGGACAAAACGCCAAGAAAAATATGCGCCTTATAAAACAGACTGTTCCGGCTTTGCTTACCTTGTTTATAAAAAAGCAAATGTGGGTGTAGGTCTTGTCAACAGAGATGATGATGACCAAGCCAAAGTAGGCACTAAGGTTGCATGGGGCAACTTCCAAAAAGGCGATTTGATTTTCACTTGGAACGGTGGCTCTAAGAATAAAAAAGATGTCGGACATGTCGGCATTTATATCGGCAACGGTAAAATGATTCACAACGCTTCAGGCAAGAGTGATGTTATTGTAACGAATATTTATAAAACCAACTACTATAAAGACAGATTTATTGTAGCTAGACGAGTAATCAAGTAAGCTCCTGAAGCTGACTTTATCAAAAAACCTTTCACGCAGCCAGTATTCATCACTTTCTGCTTGAAAGGTTTTTTGTCTGCTCTATTTCTTATACAATCTTAAATCGAGCCGTTTTTGAATGGCTTGGAATATGACGCTTCACATGCTCGAACATTTTCCTCATGCGCTCCAATTCATTTCCCTTACGATCCTTATGTTTCTCCAATGTCGTCCCCATGGGCAGCAATCGGAAGACAGATCTTGCTCCGGATTTAGTAATACGCGTCCAGGTCGGAATAAACTCCACATCTATGATCTGTACGGTGCCGTCTTCATGTTTTCTAATATCGATTTTTGTAATAAGACCTGTAAGTGTATGGTCGTTTCTATAAAGTCTTGTGGAAATGAGATTGCCAAGTGAATAGATAGCGAATCTTGGCTTGCTTACTCCCGTTACGTCCTTCACTTCATAGAAGAGCGCAGGCTGAATGACATGCGAATGTGCACCTAGAATGATATCTGCTCCATTTTTAAATAATAACTGAACAAGATTTTTTTGCTGCTCTATCGGATACATACTGTATTCTCTTCCAAAGTGCATGCACACGATAACGAGGTCTACCTTTTTTTCCTTCAGCTTCTTTATATCTGCAACGATTTTGCTTGGTTGAATCAGATTGACAGCCCATGAATGATCAGAAGGCACTGGAATTTTATTTGTCGTTTTGGAATAAGCTAATACCCCGATCTTTATTCCTTTAACATCTTTAATAACATGCTCCTGAGACTCCTTTAAAGAGCGAAATGTGCCGGTATGCGCAATCCCATGAGAGTCAAGCACCTTTAAGGTTMGCTTCAGTCCACTAATCCCACAGTCCATGCAATGATTGTTTGCTGTAGAGAGCACGTCGAAGCCAAGGTTTTTCAGCGTATCTGCAAACTGGTCTGGGCAATTAAACATCGGCCAGCCCGTCTTAGGGTTCCTTCTTACTACGGAATACACGCTCTCGTTCGTTTTTGAACCTTGCTTATAGTCAGGATTCGTTCCTGAAAAGGTCGTTTCTAGGTTTCCGATTGTRAAATCCGCGTTACGTAGATATGGCGCAATCTGCTCGAATATGTCATCAAATACGTAACCCCGTTCACCGGAAACTTTGGCAGAGTTAATAATCCTTGTCTTCATCAAAAAATCTCCGACCGCGGCGATCGTAATGTCCGTACTCATGTCTCATCTCCGTTATTATTAGTCTCTATTCAAACTGGCTCTCCTGAAGAGTGGAGCCGCTTAATATCATATGATGAAGGCATTTGTCCCGCATTAGTTATTCGCCCATATTTTTAGAAAAGAATAGGCTCTATTCGCGACAAAAAAAGAGGGGATATGAGCTGCTGCTCATATCTCCTCTTTTCGAACCGTGCTATTTTTTTACGATACTAGTATAAGTACTGTTAGCCGTTATGTATGCAGTCTTGCCATTCACTTTTACTTGATACCAATATTGATTCGTTTTCTTAATCAATTCAGCCTTCTGTCCCAGCTCCAGCTTTCCGACCGTGCTTGAGCTCTGTTTCGGGGATGCTTTGAGTGAAACCCAACCTTTTTTTGTTACTATGTATTGCTTCGTGCTTTCGATTGGTTTATCAGTATCCGGCTTCGGCGTCACCTGTGGTGGCTTTGGTGTCGGCGTCGGCGTTGGTGTAACCTGTGGCGGCTTTACAGCGCTCCCTGTCCACGTGGGAACCTTCTTCTGCGGCGTAAGCACATATTTCTTAGGAATAACAGGCGCTTGCGCCTTATACCCTGCCATTCCACTTAGAGCATTGTTAGGCAAGACACGCCTTGCGGAATGGAAAGCCTCTCCCCACCAATAAGACCAGCTATCAACAGTACCTAGCGCCGTTGGATTGCCGTCACTCCTTGTCCCAATAACGACCGGCTGACCATCACGATTCGTTCCCATGTAGATAGCGACATGAGATATTTTACCGTCCTTCTTCCAGGTTAAAATATCGCCAATTCGCAGGTTGCTAATGCCGGTTAGCTGCCATTTTCCGCTTACTTTCTTCTTTCCTACGCCTTCAACCTTTGTCCCAACGGAATCATAATTACGAGCAGTTCCCGTAATATTAATACCAAAGTCACCGAACACCAAACGGGTAAAGCCTGAACAATCCTCATACCCATATTTGCCGTAAGCGTCTGTGCCATGACCATAAATGAAATATCCGTTCTTCATATACCAAATAGCTCGATCCACAACTTGGTAAGCTAATGTTCCTGTTTTTCCAGCGTATTTGGATTGGAAATCTGCTACATTGTAAAGCTCGTCCTTCACGTAGCTGTCAGCATTTATGTATTTCTTATATTTGGAAATTGCTTCTGCAGTGGAGTAACTCGTATCAGCGAAGACGACACCTGTCGCTCCTAGAGATAATGCTAACGTTAAACTAATTATCTTTTTCTTCAAATGTATCAGCTCCTCATGTAGGTTACCTCACAATCTTAGCAACTATTGCTAGTTTTTTTAACTGGTACATATAACCATTGGGTTCAAACCCTTGCTGTCGCTGACAATAAAGTTGATCACTTTTTTAGCACCTGCTAAAAATTTTCCAATAAAATTTGTTTATTTTTGTTTATTTCTGTATATCAACTACTCACCCTTCACTTCAGCTTATAAGCAAATGAAGGGTGATTGATATTAGCTTTTTTCTAACAAATTTCTAGCGTATTGGAAATGATTATGAAGGCTTTTTTCCCAAGCTTTTTTGCCGTATACCTGCTTAATAACCTCTTTGCCAGGCTTAATATTGATTTCAAGCAGCCAAAGGCGACCGCTGGCATCAACTGCGAGATCGATCCCTAATTCGGATAACCTGGATTGGTATGATTTCTCCACAAATTCCGGAATATGATCGCCCACCTCGGCAATCGATTTTGTAAGAGCTTCCCCTTTGTCCTTGCCGAACTCCTTGCTCATATAGCCGTCCACATCATACGCGCGGCCTCCGGACTTGATATTGGATGTGATTTTATCCTTCTTTGCTTCTCGGACAGCCATACCTGTCGTCTGCCAATTACCCTCTCCGTTCTTCTGCACAAGCACCCGAATATCGTATACATTTCCATTCTTATTTCGAATATCAATCCATTTCTGCATCAGATGTCGTCCATTCCGCAATACCTTTCTTAGATAGGAACTAAGCTGACTGACTGGCAGTCTTAACGAAGCAACATCATTTCTTTGTACGATAAACTGCTCTTTATCACGAGTTACCCTAATAATTCCTCTTCCACCCCAGCCATTAATCGGCTTTAGCATAATACTTCCGTGCTTATAAAGAAATTTGATAAACTGTTGCTCATTTTTAACCTGTTCGGTAGGCAGAAGATAAGGCTTCAGCAGAGTAGATTCAAGCAAGTGATTTTGGATTTTGCATTTATTCCCCAGCCCGTAGCCAGTAAATTCAAACGTTTTGCTTCTTTTCACTATGCTAGCTCTCTGAACTGCCGCTGAAGTATAGAAACCTATATCCATATTAATTTTTGGAAAAGCTGTTGTTTTCTTCGTCCATTTACCGTCCTGAAACAGATAACCTCGAATCTGCTTGCGGTCTAAGCTCACATCGTGAGGGGTGAACACCATTACACCATTAAACTTTTCAGCAAGCGCAGACTTAGCATGTCTTCGGAAGCTTCCTGGATTGTTAACCCGATGAGTCATGATTCCTAAAATGTTATTCATAAACGCACTCCTATCTCTTGTACCGCTGGGTATAAATCCGTTTATTATCATATGATCAGGGCTCCTGTACCGCCTTAGATATTCGCCTAAATTTCATAATTCAATTCGTGTTTTAAGCTCCGCGATTGTGCGCCGCTGTAGGTACTCTTTATCCCATGCTGGAATACTATGAATTACGTCGTTCGAGGCCCATTCGATGACAAGCAACAGCTGTTAATCTATGGAGGAGATCCCAAAGTGAACGGAAAATTGATCAAATATCCTGGGAGAAAATGGTTGAAGCACGTCGCGCTTTGGAGCGATCCTGAGCTGCGTGTCCATTTACCCGAAACCGAATTATTTACTACGGAGTCATTCACACAGATGATTGAACGGCATCCTATTCTTTTTCTCAAACCGGATCTAGGAATGAAGGGACATGGCATACTGAAGGTTTCACGCGAGGATGACAGTTATGTCATACGCACTGCGACCAAAACACATATGTACCGAAATCTAAAATCAGCTGCATTAAAGCTAAAACAGCTCGTCGGAACCAAAAAATATCTCGTTCAGCAGGGAATCGACCTTATTCAAATTAAAGGCAGCCCCGCCGACTTTCGTGTACTTCTGCATATACGACCTAACGGTGAATGGAGATTTTTCGGTATTATGGGGAAAGTTGCGGCAAAAAACAAATTCGTAACGAACCACAGCAGTGGAGGATTGGCGATTCGCCTAAGTCAAGCGCTATCCTTATCGTTTGGTGTAACGAAGCAAGAAAACATCGAATGGAATGATAAACTCAAAGACTTGTCCATTCGCTTAGCAAACGCAATGAAAAAAGAATTCCCGAATATTAGCGAGCTTGGGCTAGATATTGCCATCGACAACAATAAGCAAATCTGGTTAATAGAAGCGAACACAAAGCCTCAATTCCAATTATTTAGATATCATTCTAACCCGAGTCTATATTCGAAAATCGCTTCATCTGCCAATGCGATTAGATCGTCACACCGTGCCTCTCAAAAGACGCTTATATAGGTAGGATATGAAACAAATGTAATTCTACCTTCATCTAATCTTGAAAAAAAGACCTGTTGAATGAAGCTTAAGCTTCATACAGCAGGTCTTTTTATAAATTATGCAGCGTAATTTCACTCCTAACCATAAAGCGAGCATTCACACCCGCTTGACCAATCCCTTTGGAGATGTAGAATGTACCGTATTCGTTCGTATGAAGGCCTTTGTAAATGCCTCTCGCTGCAAGAGGACCTTTGGGCTTCAACTTAAAAAAGAACGGCACATTCAGCTGCTTTCCATGCAGATGACCAGCCATTAAATAATGATAGGGGTGCTTAATACGAAGCACCACATTGGGATCATGCGTAATGACGATGACTGGTCGCTTATTAGAAATCCCTTTAAAAGCCTTTTCTACCTTACTGTGGCCTGTGCCATAATCGTCGATGCCTACTAAATCGAAATCAGGGAGTGATAGTGATTCGTTGCGTAGGACAGGGATTCCGTAGGTATCAAATATGTCTAGTATGGACCCGGTTAAACGTGGGCTCTGATAGTCATGATTACCCAATACCGCATAAACAGGTATTCCACAATCAGATATAACATTCAAATAGTGAGTCAAACGCGGAATGTAGCGGTTTCTATACGTAAAATCACCGGTCAAAAAAATATAGTCCGGCTTATTTGCTCCAATAATTGTCCGCAACTGCTCGGCGCTGATGCGCAGCATGTCTACGTGCAGATCACTAATTTGAAGGATACGTTTGTTGATACCCGTACTATGCTGCACTCTTTCTACCTTCAACCACTTTGTTGGTAAAATAAACAGTAAATATAGGAGAAACACGGTTGTCGCAATCCAGAGTAAAATATCCAAATGTTCCCTCCTTACGTTACACGATCTAGTTTGTCTATTTGTTCAGTATAGTAAATTCGCTGATGTAAAGCTAATCCTTAATTTTTTTATATTTAGCGAATTTCCCAACAACCACAAACAATTCCATACCTTCCACGCCTGTAATATAGCAGGAACCGCTGCGAAGCCAAGCATGGGCGATCATTTTCCCCGTATCATCCCTTGTTGTTCCCAGATACAGTGTACTCTCTATATGACGCCTTTCAAGCATTTTTAAAGCGGCAATAGCCCTTACGAGACACTTACTTTCCCAGAACGTATGT
>NZ_JBFUHJ010000121.1:0-14081 GCF_056402455.1 Paenibacillus sp. P4_A7
TCATTATGCAGAGTAACCCGATTCCAATTATTATGTTGTCGGGAATTAGCGAGGATAACACGAGAGAAACGATCAAAGCTTTGCAATATGGAGCATTTGATTTTATCCGAAAGCCGTCTAGCGCGTTCTCCAATGACATTCATCAGGTTGGAGAGCTTCTGTTAGAGAAATTGCGAATTGCTGTACTAACAAAGCGACAGCAGCCGGTTATCACGATAAGAGAATCATTAGGCGGAAATTCTGTTACTACAGCGCTGACAAAGCCAAGTACTACTAATCACCCGCTAAAACTTGAGGAAAAGCCAAGTGTACCATTACCGGTACCAATGAAGGATAGAAAGAAGAATATCCTTTCGCCTGCTGAGGGTATGCAGCCTAAGCAGCAGCTGGCATCCCCTTTACATACAAAACTAAAAGGAACTAAGCAGGATGCGTTAACCGAAAGTAAGAAAAAACCAGATGTGAATCCTCGTAAACCTATTTTACGAGAATCGCCTGCCGATCAAGCTGACATGAGGGCTCAACAGCCATCTATCAGAAATCAGAAGTCAAGAGGATCTGTTACTTCTTTCGAGCATATTGTTGCAATTGGAACCTCTACTGGGGGACCGAGAGCACTTCATGAAGTGATATGTTCATTGCCAGCTGATTTTTCAGCACCAGTGCTTATTGTCCAGCATATGCCGCCTAAATTCACCAAATCGTTGGCACAACGATTGGACAGCTTCAGTGCGCTCCAAGTTGTTGAAGCAGAGCAAAGCGAAAGGGTATCTGCAGGCGTTGTGTATCTTGCACCAGGTGGATATCATATGGAGCTGGCAAAGGATACTACTGGTTATAAAATTCTCCTTACCGAACAACCGCCGCAAAACGGTCATCGACCATCGGTGGACGTATTATTTGAGTCTATGACCAGCTTCCGAGAGCTGAAGCGGCATGCGGTTATTATGACGGGTATGGGCAGTGATGGAGCAAAAGGGATGAAGCTGCTGCTCGATAGTGGTGTTGACTCTACCATTGCAGAAGCTGAAGAAACGTGCGTCGTTTATGGTATGCCACGTTCTGCTATAGAAGCTGGTTTGGCTCATCATATTTTACCTTTGCAACACATTGCACCGCATTTAGTGCATGCAGTGTTAAAATAATAGGTTTGATTCACTCATAAGTACTAACAGGGGGTGCTAGGAAATGGATATGAATGCCTATTTATCAATGTTTATTGACGAATCTAATGATCATCTGCAATCATTGAACGAAAACCTACTGCGACTCGAAAGTGAACCTGAGGAGCTCAGTATCGTTCAAACCATCTTTCGTTCAGCTCACACGCTGAAAGGGATGTCTGCGACGATGGGTTATGAGGATTTGGCTTCTCTAACTCATGAAATGGAAAATGTGCTGGATCTCGTCCGAAATAGCAAGTTGAAAATGGATAGTTTTATTTTTGACACGTTGTTCAAAGGTCTAGATGCTCTTGAGGCTATGGTTCAGGATATCGTGAATGGCGGTACAGGGAAGGCCGATGTTACGACAATCGTTGAATCGCTGCAAGTCATTTTGAAAAGCGATTACAGCACGAGCGGCAGCTCGCAAGCTGTAGGCAGCGACTCGAGCAAACCTGCAGCAACGCCAAAAAGCGGATCTGCTACGATGCTTCTTGACGAATACCAAGCATCTATATTACTGCAATCCATCGAGACAGGGCATAGCGTTTACCATGTGCAGGTCGTTATTCGAGACAACTGTATGCTAAAAGCAGTTCGTGCTTATATGGTGTTCGATCTTCTAGAACGTAATGGGGAAGTAATAAAGTCTGATCCGTCTGTACAAGACATCGAGCAAGATAAATTCGGTTTTACTTTTTCTGTATTTACAATTTCAACATTAACGGAGCAGGAGCTAAGTCAACAGATTACTAATATCTCTGAGATAGAATCTGTTGCCGTTACTTTACTTGATGAAGAGTCACTGTCCGTCCTAGGCAGTACAGCAGCATCATCGCCACAATCTCCAAAAGAGGAGACGGAAGCTGTTATTAAAGAAATTGCAGCTCGTGAAGTCGGAGCTGGCAAAGAACAGGCTGCTGTAGCAGCCGCACCTGCCGCTGCATCACGAACCATTCGTGTCGACATTGAAAGACTGGACGCTTTAATGAATTTGTTCAGTGAATTGCTAATCGACCGTGTAAGACTAGAGCAGCTTTCAAGTGAGATTAAGCGTACAGATTTGACAGAGACGGTTGAGCATATGACACGTGTGAGCTCAGACTTGCAAAGTATTGTTTTGAAGCTCCGGATGGTACCTGTAGATTCTGTATTTAATAGATTCCCTCGTATGATCAGAGACTTAGCAAAGTCATTAGATAAAAAAATAGATCTTGTCATCACAGGTGCTGACACAGAGCTTGACCGTACTGTTATTGATGAAATTGGCGATCCTCTTGTGCATTTGCTTCGTAATTCGGTCGATCATGGAATCGAAACCGTTGAGGAACGAATAGCTGCCGGAAAACCAGAGACTGGTATCATTAATCTAAGAGCATTTCATAGCGGAAATCATGTATTTATTGAAGTGGAAGAAGATGGGCGCGGTATTCATCATGAAAAAGTTCTGAAGACGGCTATTAAGAACAGTGTCGTTACCCAGGAGCAAGCTAAGCTGCTTTCACATGATGAGATTAACATGCTTATCTTCGCAGCAGGCTTTAGTACAGCTGATAAAATCTCGGACATTTCGGGACGTGGTGTAGGTCTTGATGTTGTAAGGACAAAGATTACATCACTAGGCGGGAATGTAACGATAGATTCGGTTTATGGTAGAGGCACCAAGTTTTCTGTACAGCTGCCGCTTACGCTATCTATTATTTCAGCTATGCTTATCAAGCTTGGTTCTGAAAATTATGCCATTCCTTTATCTTCTATTGTGGAAACAGGTATCATCCGTAAAGAACAAATCTTAAATGTACATGGCAATAAAATGATCGAATTCCGAAATGCCATTATTCCTCTAGTTTCTCTAAGTCGTGTGCTTAATTCTCCTGATTTTGATGAAAATGACGAGCAAGAGACAGAAATTGTTGTTGTTCGCAAAGGTGAGAAATGGGCTGCGGTCATGGTCGATGAGTTTATTGGCCAAAGTGAGATTGTGCTCAAATCTTTAGGCAAATATTTAACGAACATTGAAGCAATCTCGGGTGCGACCATACTCGGCGATGGATATGTTGCTTTGATCATTGATCCGAATGCACTAATCAAATAGGGAGGTTTTTACGATGGGAGAAGAATTAAAGGTTATCGTATTCGGTCTTGGAAACGAAGAGTACGGAATTGAAGTGGATAAGGTCCGTACAATTGAAAGATTATCTCCAATTACACGTGTCCCAAAAACAGCAACGTTTATTAAAGGAGTAATTAATTTACGGGGTGTCGTAGTTCCTGTAATTGATTTGCGTGGCCGCTTTAACTTACAAGAAACAACTCCAACTGAAAATTCACGGATTATCGTTGTGGCTGTCGCTGATATTGAAGTAGGATTTATCGTTGATTCCGCTAATGATGTTATCGATATCGATACGGACGGCATCGAATTACCTCCTGAAATCGTTGGTGGAATAAAAGCCAAATACTTACGAGGAATAGCTAAGCTTGGTGAAGGCCGACTACTAATCATGCTTAATCTAACAGAAGTTTTGAATAAGAATGAAATCATTCAATTAGAGCAGCTAGAGGTATAGCTGGTGAGTATTTTCGGACGTTTTGAGGCAATGGAATGGGATGTATTGAAGGAAGTCGGTAATATTGGAGCAGGACATGCAGCTACTGCATTGTCGCAATTGTTGGACAGGCCTGTTGATATGGCTGTTCCTAAAGTCAGCTTGCTCCCATTTGAAGAAGTAGCTGAGATTGTTGGTGGATCAGAACAGGTTGTAATTGCCGTTTTTCTCCGGGTAGAAGGAGAAGCTCCTGGAAACATGTTTTTCATTATGGAAGAGCCTGCTGCAAAACGTATTTTGCAGCAGCTACTGTCGGGGATACAGGAGGAGCAGGAAGGCTATTCAGAAATGGATCTTTCTACTTTATGCGAGATCGGAAATATTTTAGCTGGCTCCTACTTATCATCACTTGCAGATTTCACACAATTATCAATGGCGCCTTCCGTACCATCCATCGCAGTTGATATGGCGGGAGCTATATTAAGTTACGGTCTGATGCAATATGGTGAAATGGGCGATTCTGCCTTATTGATCGAAACGACTTTTTTAGAGGATCATCAATCACTGGAAGGGCATTTCTTCCTTATTCCTGATCCAGAATCGTTCGAAAAAATCTTCAGGGCTTTGGGAGTCTTCAGCGAATGATACAACAAACTGTGGTTAAGGTTGGCATGGCAGATTTGAATATCGCGACAGAAGGCATCATTCTCAAAACGACGGGACTAGGATCATGTGTAGGGTTAACATTGTTTGATCCTGTATGCAAAATAGCCGGTATGGCACATGTGATGCTTCCTTCCTCTGAAATCGCGCGCGATACTAACATTAATATTGCAAAATATGCTGACACAGCCATACCTGAACTAATTGGAAGAATGCTTGCAGCAGGGGCTTTGCAACAACGTTTGAAAGCAAAAATGGCTGGTGGCGCGCAAATGTTTGCCATGACGAGCCAATCGGATTCATTACGTATAGGACCTCGTAATGTGGAATCTTGTACGGAATTATTGAAGAAACTTAACATACCTATTTTATCTCAAGATACTGGCGGCAATTTCGGACGAACAATCGAATTTTTCAGTAATAATGGCATGTTATCAATTAGAAGTGTACAGCACGGAATAAGGGAGATTTGATATGCTAGGGACATGGCGATGGAATGTCGGACTCGGGATTGTCGGCGCCGTACTTACGGTAGCTTTCTCAATCGGAAATAACCCGCTTTCTGTTATGTTGCTTAGAAGTGTGTATGCTTTCACCGCTTTTTTTGTTCTTGCTTTTGTGGTACGTGCGGTATTAGCATACATCCTTCAGCCTCCGTCTCTAGTAGGCGAACAGACAGAGCAGGATGAAGGTAAAGGCTTACAGTTTGATGTACAAACACCCGATGAAACCGAGGATTTAAATGAACTATTAAAGTCGCAGCTGCAGGATGGAGCCTCAACTGCGTCAGCGCAAGAACAAAGTAAAGAGGCAAATACATTTAAGCCATTAAGTCCTCCTCATTTAATTTCCACCCAAAAAAAACAACCTGAGGAATTGGCTCAGGCCATTCGTCACCTGACAGGAGAGTGAGTCAATGGCTGAGTTGAAGACTGCTCATTTGACAAACATTCAGATGTGGCAGGCATGGCGAGAGCAAGGCGATCTGGATGCTAAGAAGAAGCTTATTGAACAGTATTTGCCGCTAGTTGATTACGTAACGAATCGCATGGCGATTGGACTTCCCAAAAATGTAATAAAAGACGATTTGGCTAGCAACGGTGTTATGGGTTTAATAGATGCAATCGAGAAATTTGATTATATGCGCGGTTTGCAGTTTGAAACCTACGCATCTTGGCGTATACGCGGTTCGATCATTGATGGATTAAGACAAGGAGATTGGGTTCCTCGCTCTGTACGAGAGAAGGCAAAGAGAGTTGAAGAGGCCTATCAGCATCTTGAACAGCAGTATCTACGTTCAGTAACCGATTCTGAAATAAGCAACTATTTGCAAGTTTCTGAGAAGGATTTTATTAATATGCTTCAAGACATTGCGGTTACGACGGTTTGCTCCTTGGAAGACCCGATTCGAGAAGAGGAATCGGAAACAAGGATGTCCTTACTTGTTGATGACAAAGCAAAAAACCCGGAGCATAAGGTGCATGAGTTTTATTTGAAAGAATCTTTAATTAAAGGTATTGACAGATTGACTGAGAAAGAACGTACAGTTGTCTCTCTCTTTTATTATGAAGAATTATCATTAAGTGAAATCGCTGAAGTTATGTCACTATCACCTTCGAGAATTTCCCAGCTTCATTCGAAAGCTATTTTAAGACTTCGTGGAGCTTTGGCTAAGCATAAAGATCAACTCATGCAGCAATAAAGAAGGGGAGGTAATATGGATAATCAACAATTAGAATCTTTCTTGCGCATTCAGACATCAGTCGACATGCTATCTGCGTTTTTAACATTTATCCGAATAACGGAAGAATTTAATTGCAATGGCGAGGAACTTGAGCGTTTCATTAGAAGCAAGGGTATTGTCCATGGACTCCAATCTGATGTGCTGGATCAAATCGCTACGAATTCACTTGCTTATTGCAAAGAGCAAACCTTAATCGCTATGGGACAAGCACCAGCACCAGGCAAAGATGGATACATTAAGTTCGCTTACGATATGGAGACTAGAAATCGACAACCTGCGGAGCTTGAAGACGGGAAGGTGGACTTCAAAGAGGTTGTCAAACTGAAAAATGTGAAGCGCGGACAGCTAATTGCCGAGCGTTTTGAGGCAAAAGAAGGTCCTAAAGGAAAGACCGTGACCGGCGAGGATATTCCAGCTAAGCTTGGTAAGCAGGCTCGGTTCAAAATAGGTAAAAATGTTGTTGTAAACGGTGATCAAACGGCGATGTATGCTGCAATTGATGGCCTTATTACGATGACTGACAAAGAGAAAATCAATGTATTTCCTGTATATGAAGTGAATGGCGATGTGGATTATAGAGTTGGTAATATTGATTTTGTAGGGACAGTAGTCATTCGAGGCAATGTTCTAAGCGGCTTCCGAATCAAGGCCTCAGGAGATATTCGCATCATTGGAGGTGTAGAAGGCGCGGAACTAGAATCAGAAGGATCGATTGAGATTACGGGCGGTATTTTGGCCAGTAATAAAGGATTTGTGAAAGCAGGCTGCAACGTTCGCAGTTCATTTATTCAAGATGGAATTGTTATTGCAGGCGAAGATGTACTGGTTTCACAGAGCATTATGCATTCCAACGTTAAAGCGGGCAAGAGCGTYATCTGCTCAGGCGCGAAGGGCTTAATTGTAGGTGGACAAATCCAAGCAGGAGAGCTTGTGAGAGCCCGTAATATTGGCAATTCAATGTCTACGGCAACTTCCATCGAAGTGGGAGTTAATCCTCAATATCGGACAGAGTTGCTTGAATTGCGAACTAAGCTTAAACTCGCTTTGGAAAACTTAGATAAAACAGATAAGGCACTTATAATATTGGATCAATTAGCAGCGGCCGGACATTTGACTCCAGAAAAACTAGCACTTCGTGTAAAGCTGAATTCTACCAAACGACAAACCTTATCAGACAACGCTGATATTAAATTGCGGATTCTCGAGCTAGAGAAAACACTTGATGAGACGGATCGTTCGAGGATAGATGTGTCTAATACCGTTTTTGGAGGTACAAAAATAGTTATTGGACGTTACACCAAATTTGTGAAGGATGCTTCGCAACGAGTTACTTTTCGGTACATGGAGGGGGACATCGCGCTTGTTCCTTATGTTACATAAGCAGTTAGTTGTCATAGCTTGAAGGGAGAGAACCGGTATGACCTTCAAATCAATAGATTTGCAGATGTCCGTTCCACGTACGCAGGAATTTAGCGGTAAGCAAAGTCAGATTATGCACAAGAGTGTTGCAGATCAAAATACGCTGGCTAATCAAGCTGCAAAAAATACGGAAGAATTGCGCAGTAAAAATACCGGGATCGAACAGACTACTGGACTTCATGTACGGACCGATCAGGGTGAGCAGCAAGGTCATGCTCATCCTAAAGCTAGTCGGAAACGTAAGTTGGATGAATCTGCAGAACAGGATGAAGGAACACAGCCGTCACATCCATTCAAGGGGCATTCTTTAGATATAAAACTATGAGCTAACAAGTTTGAATTAGAAAGGCAGGTTTTTAAAGACGATGCAGTCATACTGGCAATATGTTGTACTTCTCGGAGCGGTTGTCATTGTCTGTGCCTTTGTATGGACTCGGAAGCAACAGCAGAGTCCTGCAATTCCAACGCAAACCATGCAGAATATGGAGATTGCTTTGGAGCAGTTTATGGAAAACATGGAGAAGGATAATCAGGACCTCGTAGAGCTGGTGACAAAAGCACAGCTGGATGCTAAGGTGGATGCGGATCGCAAGGAACAACGAATTGTTGCCCTTGAGCACAAATGTGAGCTGTTAACCGAGCAGCTTCAGCGTGCATTAGAAAGAACCGTATT
The DNA here is from genome assembly GCF_056402455.1 of Paenibacillus sp. P4_A7. NCBI lineage: Bacteria > Bacillati > Bacillota > Bacilli > Caryophanales > Paenibacillaceae > Paenibacillus > Paenibacillus sp. P4_A7. The sequence continues at coordinate 8,212 of NZ_JBFUHJ010000121.1, forward strand.
TCCTGCATCACAGCCTCCTGAAAGTACTCCACTTACGAAAGTTAATACCACAGCAGCAGCGAGTGATGCTGTCGTGGAAGTAGGTTCAGGAGTAACAGAGATAGTGCAGCCCAATTCCATTCATTCTCGTTATTCAGAACTGTTCGAATTATACGAACAAGGGAAATCCATTGAGGCTATTTCGAAAAAGCTTGGATTGAATAAAGGCGAAGTGCTGCTCATTATTCAACTGTCTAAGCAGGAAGAGGCCAATCATGCTTAGGAATCGCCCTTTCTTGATGGGTTTAGGCACAGGAATGATCATAGGTGCATTACTCTTACAACTTATGTTTCAAGGTCAGCAGAATCAAAAAAAGCTGGAAAACATGGCTGATAACAACGACCAGAAGCTGTATACGCAAATAGAAGTTGACGCATTAATATCTGCAGCTAAAGACTCGGATTCGATAAATAAAGAGTTAAAATCCGGTTCTGTAGAAGGGAACAATCAAAGTTCTAGTGTAGATAATAAAGCCTCTACAGAAGCTACAGAACCTGTTAAAGGTGATCAAGCAGCCGATGTTACAATTAAGGAAGAGAAAGTACCGGCAATCACAGCTGAGCGAATTGAGCATATTATAAAAATTGATGCTGGATCCGGACTAACTAAGACGGCAGAGTTAATCGCTGGTCAAAACATTATTAAAAATGAAGCAGAATTTATCAAACAAATGAAAAAGTCGAAAAAGCTGGTTCGCGCCGGTTATTTTTTATTTAATGAAGGTCTGACTACAAATGAAGCGATAAAGGTTGTCACCAGCGAGCCTATACCGGTGAAACAGGCGAAAGCCATTTTATCCAAAGAGGAAAAGAAATAGTTAGTCTTAAGTAAATATAAATTTTTATATGAATTTACAAACGAATGTTGCATGAGATATCTATTTATGGTATATTAATTCACGGTGTTAAAAACGCACGCAGGTCAATTTTGCCAACGGTGCTTTCGTTCGACGAAAGTTTTGGTGAAAGATGCGACTAGCGGAGGAGCACACAAAAAACCATTACAGGAGGTGTTGAGGAATGGCGGTTATTTCCATGAAACAGCTACTAGAAGCTGGGGTACACTTCGGTCATCAGACTCGTCGTTGGAACCCGAAGATGGATCGTTATATCTTCACAGAAAGAAACGGAATTTACATTATTGATTTGCAAAAAACGGTTAAAAAAGTTGACGAAGCGTACAACTTCGTTCGCTCGATCGCTGCTGAAGGCGGCACAATGCTGTTCGTAGGCACGAAAAAGCAAGCTCAAGATTCCGTGAAAGAAGAAGCAGAACGTTGCGGCAACTTCTACATCAACCAACGTTGGCTCGGCGGAACTCTAACTAACTTCCAAACTATTCAAAAGCGTATTGAGCGTTTGAAGCAACTTGAGAAGTGGTCAGAGGACGGTACTTTCGAAGTTCTTCCTAAGAAAGAAGTTATTATTCTTAACAAAGAAAAAGACCGTTTGGAAAAGTTCCTAGGCGGCATTAAAGGAATGAAAGGTTTGCCAAGCGCGTTGTTCATCATTGACCCGCGTAAAGAGCGCATCGCAGTAGCGGAAGCTCGTAAACTTGGTATCCCTATCGTTGGTATCGTCGACACTAACTGTGATCCAGACGAAATCGACTATGTTATTCCTGGTAATGATGATGCAATTCGCGCTGTTAAACTGCTTACGTCGAAAATGGCTGATGCAATTGTAGAAGCTACTGCAAACAACGAGCAACCAACAGCTTAATTTAAAAGACATAGTAATCAACAAAGGGTGGTCAGACGGTGAAAAACCTCTCACCGCCCTTTTTTTGGAATTCAAAACAAAAATAGATAATGGTATTTCTACCATTCAGGAGGGTTTAACATGGCGGTTAGTGCTAGCGCAGTGAAAGAACTTCGCGAAAGAACTGGAGCAGGAATGCTCGATTGTAAAAAAGCTTTGGATGAAACAAATAACGACGTGGATAAAGCGATCGCGGTACTGCGCGAAAAAGGTTTGGCTGCTGCAGCAAACAAAGCTGGACGTATTGCTACAGAAGGCGTAGTTGAATCGTATATCCATGCTGGCGGTCGTATCGGTGTAATTGTTGAAGTTAACTGCGAAACTGATTTTGTTGCTAAAACAGATCAATTCCGTGAATTCGCAAGAGACGTTGCTATGCAAATCGCAGCAGCAAATCCTAAGTTCGTTCGTCGTGAAGAAGTTGCGGCAGAAGAGCTTGAAAAAGAACGCGAAATTTTGAAAGCTCAAGCGCTTAATGAAGGAAAACCAGCTCATATCGTTGAGAAAATGGTTGATGGACGCATTTCGAAATATTATGAAGAGTTCTGTTTGCTTGAACAGTCTTTCATTAAAGACCCAGACAAAACAATTGCTGAAATACTTAACGAAAAAATCAACAAAATTGGTGAAAACATTTCAATCCGTCGTTTTGTTCGTTACGAACTAGGCGAAGGTCTTGAGAAAAAAGTCGACAACTTCGTTGAAGAAGTAATGGCACAAGTTAAACATTAATCCGAACGCACAGGCGGGGCGGGGCGTGCGCCCCGCCCCGCCTGTATAAATAGAACATAAATGAAGGACCTCATCTTTTGAGGTGCATGATGGAGGTATAATCGTTGGAACAGCCTGTATTTAAACGGATCGTTTTGAAGGTAAGCGGTGAATCCTTGTCTGGACAGGAAGGATACGGTATCGAAGCAACTGTTATTGCTTCCATTGCTGATCAGGTTAAAGAAGTTATCGCTCTAGGAGTAGAGGTTGCGATTGTTGTTGGCGGAGGTAACATATGGCGCGGGATTGCAGGAAGTGCAAAGGGCATCGATCGTGCTACTGCTGACTATATGGGAATGCTGGCTACACTCATGAACTCGCTTGCACTACAAGATGCTCTGGAACAAATCGATGTACCAACGCGTGTACAAACGTCGATTGCGATGCAGCAAATTGCTGAACCGTACATAAGACGTCGTGCGATTAGACATCTCGAGAAGGGCCGTGTCGTCATCTTTGCAGCGGGAACGGGCAATCCGTTTTTCTCTACAGATACGACAGCAGCTTTGCGCGCAGCTGAAATTGAGGCTGAAGTCATTTTGATGGCAAAAAACAAAGTAGATGGAGTATACTCCGCAGATCCATTTAAAGATAGCACCGCAGAAAAATTCGAGGAACTTACTTATCTCGATATGCTTAATCGTAATTTAGGCGTTATGGATTCAACAGCAGCTTCGCTCTGTATGGATAACAATATTCCACTCATCGTATTCTCGATAACTGAGAAAGGGAATATTAAACGAGTCGTCCTGGGCGAGAAAATCGGAACGATTGTGAAAGGAAGTGCTAAATAATGCCACAAGAAGTGAAGAAAAATGCAGAAGAACGTATGGATAAAGCAATCTCAGCTCTAAAACGGGATTTGTCATCTTTACGCGCTGGCAAAGCCAATCCATCTTTACTTGATCGCATTCAAGTTGAATACTACGGGGCAATGACGCCTCTTAATCAGTTAGCTAATATTAATACCCCTGATGCACGCACGCTGTTCATTCAGCCATGGGATAAGTCTTCTATGTCTGCAATTGAAAAAGCGATTTTGAAATCCGATCTCGGCTTGAATCCATCAAATGATGGTATCGCTATTCGAATTTCAATCCCGCCTCTTACAGAAGAGCGTCGTGGAGATCTAGTTAAAACGTCGAAAAAATTCGGTGAAGAAGCAAAAGTAGCGATTCGCAACATTCGTCGCGATGCTAATGATTCTGTGAAAAAATTGGAAAAAACGACAATTTCAGAAGATGAATCACATGGGCACCAAGAGGATATCCAAAAGGCGACTGACAAGTATATCGCTGAGGTTGATAAAGTGCTTGTGTTAAAAGAAAAAGAAATTATGGACGTTTAATAATACTCTGGGCCCCTCCGTAAGGTGGGGTTTGGTTTTGATTCCGGTTGGGAGGATGTAAGATGATCGAGCGACTTTGGGCCATATTAGGCAAGTCGTCACAAAAGTCGATTAATCCTAAGGCCATTGATAATGTGCCTGAGCATGTTGCTATCATAATGGATGGGAATGGTCGCTGGGCTAAAGATCGTGGACTGCCAAGAATAGCCGGTCATCATTCCGGAATGAAAGCAGTTAAGCGAATAACGATCGAGGCAGAGCGTTTAGGTGTTAAATATTTGACATTATACGCATTTTCTACTGAAAATTGGAAAAGACCAAAGGCTGAAGTGGATTTTCTGATGAAGCTTCCTCAACAATTTCTTGAAATAGAATTAGATGAATTAATTAAAAATAATGTACAGGTCCGAATGATGGGCCACAAAGAGGATCTGCCGGAATTTACGATTAGTGCTGTTGAAGAAGCGGTCGTCAAAACGGCTAACAACACGGGTCTTGTTTTAAATTTCGCTTTGAATTACGGCAGCCGTAATGAAATGCTTGAGGCTGTTAAGGGTATAGCAGATGATGTGAAGCAAGGCCGTTTGGCAATCCAAGATATAGATGATAAAGTGATGTCCAATCGATTGTTAACGAGCGGAATCCCGGATCCTGATCTACTCATTCGGACGAGCGGCGAGTTACGGCTTAGCAACTTTATGTTGTGGCAGCTTGCTTATAGTGAGTTATGGTTTACGGATGTGTATTGGCCGGAATTTTCGGAAAAGCACTTTCACGAGGCTATAGCGGAATATCAGCGTCGTGTACGTCGATACGGTGGATTGTAGCTTCAAGTAACGGAGTGTGAATTTTCTTGAGACAACGAATAATAACCGGAGTTATAGCAGCTGTTTTTTTCCTAGGCTTAATGATGTTAGGTGGCTGGTTTTTCACAGCGTTACTTGTATTGCTAGCTTTAATTGGTTTCACTGAATATATTCGGATGAACGGTGTTGCATGGACACACCCGTCGGCACTGCTAGGGTATGCAGGAGTGCTTTACTTTGTATTGCCCTGGTCTGAGTGGGGAATTCTTATGCCACCGGTACTAACGATAATATGGATGCTTACCTTCTTATTGCTTGCAGTTACCGTTATAACAAAAAATAAAACAACAATTGATGGCGCCGCACTTATGTTGCTAGGCGCTTTATATGTTGGTTATGGTTTTGCCGCAATGATCGAGGTTCGGCAAATCGAACACCATGCGTTATTTTGGACTTTCTTATCGTTCTGTTGTATATGGGCCTCGGATATAGGGGCTTATTTCGCTGGACGAGCTCTTGGCAAAAACAAGCTTTGGCCATCCATAAGTCCTAACAAGACAATCGAAGGTGCTATTGGCGGTGTCGTTTTTTCGCTAATTGTTGCTGTTGTGTTTGCACTGTTATCACCTGATCTGTTAACACTTCCAAAGGCGTTGCTTATTGGTTTGATTGCTGCTGTAGCTGGTCAGTTCGGTGATTTGATTCAATCGGCTTATAAACGTGTGCGAGATATCAAGGATACAGGTACATTATTACCGGGGCATGGCGGTGTGCTTGATCGCTGCGATAGCTGGCTCATTGTATTTCCACTATTATGGCTAGCGGAGCTGCTTCCCGTATAATAAAGGAGGATACTCGCATGAAGAAAATAAGTATACTAGGTTCTACGGGATCTATTGGTACTCAAACTTTAAATATTATTACACATCATCCCGAAAGATATAAAGTTGTCGGACTAGCTGGTGGCACTAATGTTGAGCTCCTCGTTGAACAAGCTAAATTATTTAAGCCTTCTATCGTAAGCTTAGGTTCTAAAGCGCTCGCTGACGCCGCTAAGCCTTTTTTGCCGCCTGGTACGAGAGTTGTATATGGTGATGAAGGTTTGGTCGAAGTCGCTGCTGGGACGGATGCTGACGTCGTTGTGA
>NZ_JBFUHJ010000122.1:0-14012 GCF_056402455.1 Paenibacillus sp. P4_A7
AACCCCTAATAGTAGTCCAAACAAGATTTGAAAAGCCAAACCAAATTTTTTCATAATAATTCTCCTTTTTTATAAATATAAAGCGCTTTCTTTTTCAAGAAAAATTAAAATGTCTTGAATGGGTTTATTGTACGGGGAATCTACAGCAATCTATATGAATCTACATGTTGAGCAAAAATTCTTTGGTCCATCCTTCGTCGAATTATTCTTCTCATTTTTGGAATAATGAATAAGAAAGGAGGCTAGAAAGCGCTTTGAAAGAAAAATGGCTTCTATTAATACTAATGGTCATTACGGTTCCGATCATGGGCGAATTACATTTTTACCCGTTTCAAACTGATTTTCGGGTAAGTTTGGGTACCCCTGCCTTTTTTCTATTCCTACTCTGGCTCCGTTCTCCCTCGCCGCTTATCTCCGGATTACTTGTCGGCAGCTCGGTTACGATCTTTCGCATGGGACTTGACTTGGCACTTGAACCGTACTGGAACTGGGGAGCTGCTTTTCAGCATCATTACCCGGTATTCTTTTACTATTTGACCTATGCGATTGCCTTCGCGGCAGTTCGAATGAACCGTCGTCATAACCGACCACTACTGGTTGGAGCACTTGGTGTGGCGTGTGAAATCGCTGCGACGATGGTAGAGATTTTGCTGCGTTATTCGGCAACAGAGCAAACGACCACTTTCGCAACCTGGAATCAGATTGTTCTCATTGCTTTTTTTCGGAGTTTTTTCGTTCTTGGTTTTTTCAATTTGGTCAAATTGAGGCAGTCGAAAGCGGCAGAAGAGCAGAAGCGTAAAGAAAACGAGAAGCTGCTTATGCTTATTTCTGAGCTTTACGAGGAAACGATTCAATTGAAGAAAACGCTGCACAACGCAGAAAATATCGCCCGTGACAGCTACGAGCTGTATCAATCGTTAAATGATGTACAGCATGTTTTTCATAAAGATCTAGCACAAAAAGCTCTCCGGATCGCCGGTGAAGTTCATGAGATCAAAAAGGACAATCAACGGATATATGCGGGTCTATCCAGCCTGATTTCACACRAATGCGATTATATGCCGGTCCAAGAATTGGCCGATATCGTTCTGCGCTCCAATCAGAAATATGCCCAGTCACTTGGTAAGAAGATTGAATTCACTCTGCAAACCGAAGGGATCTTTCCTTTATGTCATGTGTACACCGCTTTGTCATTGTTCAATAACTTAGTTGCCAATGCCGTAGAAGCGTTAGAGGAACAGGGCATTATCCGTATATGGATTAAACGAGATAAAGATGTTATTGTCTTCAGTGTCGCCGATAATGGCCCAGGCATTGCGCCGAAGTATCGTGAGAAAATCTTCATGCCTGGCTATACGACCAAATTCGATAAAGCTGGCAATCCGTCAACGGGAATCGGTTTGGTTTATGTGAATCAGGAAACAGAGCGTTTGCTCGGAAACGTCCAAGTTCAAGACAACACCGAAGGCGTTGGTACTGTTTTCACAATCACATTGCCTATAGGCCAAATAGGAAAGGAAGAGTAGCGCGATGCGTTTTTTTATTATCGATGACGATCCGGCTATCCGTTCCATGCTGGAACAAATTATCGAGGATGAGGATTTAGGAAGTGTGGTAGGCGAAGCTCCTGACGGGGCGCATGTTGATATCACTTTGCTCGAACTTAAGCAAGTAGACATCATTCTTATCGATTTACTAATGCCCGTTCGTGACGGCATAGAGACCGTTCGCGAACTATCCGGGAGCTTTGAAGGGAAAATCATTATGATTTCTCAAGTGGAGTCGAAGGAAATGATAGTCAAGGCGTATGCATGCGGTATAGAATATTATATCACCAAGCCCATAAACCGTTTAGAAGTTATTGCCGTTGTTAGAAAGGTTTCTGAATTGCTGCTCATCCACCAATCCTTACGAAATATTCAAATATCTCTCCGTGCTGTCGGCTTCAGTGGCGAATTAACGGGGAAGGAACCTTCTTCCATTGAAAAAAATATCATAACATGCGGAAACTATATGTTATCAGATCTCGGACTGATTGGGGAAGCAGGCAGCAAAGACTTGCTGGCGATGCTCGATTATTTATACCGTTATGAGGTCGATCACTCACAGCAACAGGGCTTTCCGCAGCTTCATGAAATATACCATCAAATTGCCTTGAAAAAATTAGGCCCCTCAGCTTCGACTATCGACTTGAAAAAAGAGATCAAAGCCGCCGAACAACGGGTGCGGCGAGCAGTGAATCAAGCGCTAACCCACTTGGCATCCCTTGGATTGATCGATTATTCGAATCCAAAGTTCGAGCAGTACTCTACAAAGTTTTTTGACCTGAGTGATATCCGCAAAAAAATGAAAGCACTGGAAAATGATGAAACTTCTGCTCTCAGCTTAAACCGGCAAAACACAAAAAAGTTTATTCAGGTCCTTTACTTAGAATCAAGAAAATTAATGAGCTGATGAAATTGGACGCCATAGGGTCTCTTTGCAAGATGTAGGGTGCAGGGTTCTACAAACTGATCCGTATTATCAAGACTGGCTGTTTGGTACCAAGCGAAGATGTAATCCGAGAAACACATAATCACAAACCGCAACAGCAGATGAATAGCTAAATGGTGTTGAAATTCGATTTATCATATACATGAGCCTCTTATGTAATAAGTTCCCTATTATATTCCGGAACGCATGTTCGTTAATGTGAATATTTACTTTTTGATGGCACTCCACGCTAAACTGCCTGTTAGCTTAACGCCCAGCAGTACATCTGTACAAAAACCCCTATTTTGTGAGCATGTTACCTCGTAGATACCAAAACGAACAGAAAGGCCCTACAAGCCGTTTTTCCTTTATGGTCGAAGTTTGGGACAATGGTTCTCAGAAGAAGTCTACGTTACGATTAGCGTCCGTCAACGAAAGAAGCCGAAAGAATAAGCATAGAGCATTTCCACCGGTTAGCAGCCTTAGATATGCTTATTTTTTTTTGAAATTTGTTTCAAAGTGAAGGAATATATCGGAAGCATGACGCTTGGATAAGTGCTATTTCACATTTTATTGCTAATTTGTTCAGTGTATCGTCATCATATGAACAGATCGCGCGTCAGCGCGCAGTGCATGAGATCCAGCAAGGCAACGGACAGTTCCCCCCTGAAAAAATAAAAGAACGCAAACACAAAAGCAGCCTAAAAACTAAAAAACAAAGTTTCAGACTGCCGCACTGGTTATTTAACTATTTATCGTTTTCCGGGTTAGTTGAGCATAGGCTACTTTTCCCTTGTAAATCATTATACGCTTGTTTGAAGGTTATCTGCAAAAATCGCATTGAGGATTCGGCAATTAATTACCGCGTCTGGTAAGCCCAATACAGGGGAATTTACGTTAAGGAGAATTGAACAGTCTCGCTCATTGAACCAATCTATACTGTCCACAAAAACTGTCAACGTCCCTCCCTGTTGTCTTACATCAAAACTTATCTGTGTAAAACCCAGTGCTGCTGCTTGTACATAAAAATTGCGTATTTGAACAAAAGCCTGGCAACAAGGTCGTCCCGGTCTTCGTCCTGAACTTCGTCCTGGGGTGGCCATGATTCTGGCTTTATTAGCCGCCAAGACTTTTTTAGCCATTTTCGGAGTTACTTTTACAAGTGTGGATTTTTTGGGAGTCGCTTTTGAAAGTGTAGACTTTTTCCGAGTTACCTTTGCAGGTGTGGCTTTTTTGTTCCGGATCGCGGCAGTCCGTTTCTTTTTTAACTTATCTATCATTATCTCAACCTCCAATATAGTAKGATAAGATAAGATATTCATAGTGACCGATCGAAGATTGTACTAATCTACCAAAATTAAAATAAGAAATAAAATAGCTTATAGGGCCTTTTTTATGCCTCTGGAGAGGTTTTGTTTAAGGATGCAGGCACAAAGGTAGCTGTTTTGTGTGCATGTCTTATTAAGCTATTGTCTCCCGTTAGTTCAATCAACTTTCTCTTTTTGAGCCCTTTGGGGTTCTCTAAATGAATCGAAAATTCCTGTAATAAGCCCAATTAACCCAAAGGTAAATCCATAACCAGAAGAACCTTCAACTGCCAACAAAACAATTACTCCGAACATTATAATTTGTACACCTAATAGTTGAACTTGAAGAGCACTTGGATTGATAAAGTCCAATAATAAACCTACATAAAAGATTGCAATAACTATTAGTGTTAGAACGATTAAACACACTAATCCAAAACTAACCATCTTGACCTCCTCTACATTCAAACATATGCTTTCAACTACACATGTCGAATGCGAATCTGGAGAACAAACATGCCACTGAGTTTGTTCGCTAACCAGGCCCGCGGGAAATGGGGTATACTGGAATCATGACTGCGCGCTTGTCGGCCTGGTGCCAGGCATGCTGGATTCGACAAGCGGGACGAACAGCATGGCCAGGGCGTAGGCGCTTCAGTCTTAAAAACCGGAGGGCGGTGCATGGTGCATGAGATTTAGCCAATATACATACGAGAGGCCGGACGTGAAGGCGTTCGAGGTGAAGTTCAAGGAGCTGCTTGGCGTGTTCGCCGCGACGGGCAGCTACGAGGAGCAGGACGCGGCGATGACAGGCATGAACAAGCTCCGCAGCGAGTTCGACACGATGCAAACGATCGCGAGCATTCGCCACTCCATCGATACGAACGACGAATTCTACAAAGCTGAGCAGGACTTCTACGACGAGAACAGCCCGGTCGTGCAGGAATTCGTGACGGACTATTACCGGGCGCTGGTCGGCTCGAAGTTCCGTCCCGAGTTGAAGGCCAAGTGGGGGCAGCAACTGTTTCGGCTCGCCGAGCTGTCGCTGAATACATTCAGCCCGGAGGTTATTGAGGATCTCCAGCAGGAGAACAAATTAACGACGGAATACACGAAGCTGATCGCTTCCGCGAAAATTCCGTTCGAAGGCGAAGAGCGCACGCTCGCGCAGCTCGGCCCGTTCCAACAATCGACCGACCGAGATATGCGCAGACGCGCCGCCGAAGCGTCCTCCGGCTTCATGGCGGAGAACGAAGCGACCCTCGACCGCATTTATGATGATCTGGTCAAAGTTCGCACGCGCATCGCGAATAAGCTTGGCTTCGACAACTTCGTCGAGCTTGGCTACGCCCGCATGAGTCGGACCGACTACGACGCGGGCATGGTCGAGAACTTCCGCAAGCAGGTACAGGACCATATCGTGCCGGCAGCGACGAAACTCAAGGAACGTCAGCGGAGCCGCATCGAGGTTGACAAGCTGCTCTATTACGACGAGAACCTCGCCTTCCTTTCCGGCAACGCGATGCCGAAGGGTGACCCGGACTGGATCGTGGCCGGGGGCGCGAAGATGTACGCGGAACTGTCGCCGGAGACGGACGCGTTCTTCCGGTTCATGCAGGACAACGAGCTGACGGACCTCGTCGCCAAGAAAGGCAAGCAAGGCGGCGGTTACTGTACGTATATTAGCGAACACAAGGCGCCGTACATTTTCTCCAACTTCAACGGCACCTCCGGAGATATCGACGTGCTGACGCACGAAGCCGGGCATGCGTTTCAGGTGTACGAGAGCCGTGGCTACGCGGTGCCGGAGTATGCCTTCCCGACCTACGAAGCCTGCGAGATCCATTCCATGAGCATGGAGTTTCTAACTTGGCCGTGGATGGAGCTGTTCTTCAAAGAGGACGCAGACAAATACCGGTTCGACCACCTCGCCAGCTCGCTTATCTTCATTCCGTACGGCGTGACCGTGGACGAATTTCAGCATTACGTGTATGCGAATCCGGATGCGACGCCGACCGAGCGGAAGCATGCGTGGCGCGAGATCGAGAAGAAATACCTCCCTCATCGCGATTACGCGGACAATTCGTACTTGGCGGTAGGCGGCTTCTGGCACAAGCAGGGGCATATTTTCAACTCGCCGTTCTACTACATCGACTACACACTGGCGCAGCTCTGCGCGTTTCAATTCTGGAAGAAGTCCCGCGAAGACCGCGAAGCTTCGTGGAACGATTACCTCGGCCTATGCCGTCTCGGGGGCAGCCTCTCCTTCACGGAGCTCGCAAGCGCGGCCGGTCTGATCTCGCCATTCGAAGATGGCTGCGTCGCCTCCGTCATCGGCACCATCGAGGCGTGGCTGGACAGCGTGGACGATAAATCTCTGTAAGGCGGTTCGTGGGCTTTTTTTTTCATTTCTCCCGAGCGTTTAGATCAACTAATATAAGCAGACTCTAATAATAAAACCAGCGGCAGTCTTGGACCGATAAGTCCTGAACTTCCGCTGGTTTTTTGTACTGTTATCCGTGTCTTAATTAAACTATCGTTTCCCGTTAGCTTAACAGGACCGAGAGCCGAATGGCCCGAAGCGTGAATATGGTGTTAGSTGATGGATACGCCTTCTTTGARCTACTTACTTACACTTTTCCCCTTAATCAACTTCTTAAAAGCAGTGTATTCTTTATTAGATCTTATAAAATTTAWTATCTCATTGGCACACTCACTCGATCTCATTATTTCAGTATTGAATTCAAGATCATATTCATTAAAGCAATACACGTTATCGTATTGTGCACTTGCTAAACCAACCATCCTGTCTCCTCTAAGTTGTTCTCTTCTAGCAAGTTCTTCCTTTGAACATTTAACTACTACGAATATGACAGGGTGATCCGATAATAATTCAATACAAGTATTGAACCATTTGTCATTACCTATAACAGAATCTACAACTACGTTGTTTCCCATCGCTGAAAATAGTTTTATTGTCGAGTAGTATAATGAAATCAACGGATTTGTAAGAATTTGATTCGCTAATTGTCCATCCTCTGCACCATTTGTTTCAATACTCGGATATGTACTGTTAATGAAATCAATATAACTATGAAATAGCCCATTACAAAAATTATCAATTGATAAATGTTGAAATGGGATATCAATTCGAGTTAATAATTCATTAGATATGCTTGTCTTTCCAGAACTTGAAGTTCCATTAAGAAGAATGGCATCAATAGAATCCGCCTTTCATAATTTTATTTTTGCGTATCTTTCAGCTAACAGTGTATTTACGAACTTCACGAAAATTATCAATTTTGAAGTATTCGCGAAGTTATTGAACAATCCTGCCCGTTAGCTCAACAAGGCTGCCGTTTCATGCCGGCAGCCTCGTTATGGTGATTGTTAAACTATAGTTCCCCGTTAGCTTAAAGGGCATCGAACGGCTTGCTAAAACGTAATTATGATACTTGCACTTTAGCGCTACGGCAAACTGCTACCCCATTAGTCGAAAACCTGAGATCTAATACTGCCCTACTCTCCATAAACGAACCGAAATGTATGTTCCGGGTGCTGCCCAGTAAACTGTTCTAATGTTTCCAAAAGCTTTTCTAATCCTTCCGGATCGGATTCGCGTAATTTGTCGTGATCAACAATCTGAATACGTGGGTGCCTTGCCCCAGGCGCATCCTCGATAATTTTATTCAAAAATGTATCAACATCACATCTAAAGCAACAATTACTAAACTCGAATCTATCTTTCCAATTCGTGCTATTGACTCCCTCGGGATTTGCCTTCACCATCACCTGTAATTCCCATGTACTGTATTTGTTTCCATCCGGATCGTAGAAATGAATCTCAACACCATTACCACCGTTATCGATCAGTTCAACCCGTTCACCGGCTTCTTTCATGGATTGATAGATCTTTTCCGTATTTTCCACTTCAAACGCAAGTACAAACATTTCAAACTCCGGACCTTCGCCTTTTTTTCTTTTGATATGACCCGGCCAGCGCTCCGTTATAAAATTCAAATGCGGTTTTTCTTTCGACTTAATAAAAATTAGAGTTCCATCACGGAGTTTCGTCCATCCATTATTGTTTAATCCAAAATAATGATCGAACCATTCATGAGATCTCTTTGGATCAGATGACGGCAAATAAATACATGACACTCTTTTCAATAATGGTCTCCACTCTTGTTTCTGTGACAGTTCCTCTTCTTTTACCTTTTCAACCATTCTGTTCCTCTCCCTTGTTAGAATCCTTCAACTGTTAGATGCCACATCGTCGTACCCATAACATGACATTAATTGTGCAATTCTTCAAGATTTTTTCTGAAATGAATTACGTTTTCCTGCCCGTTAGCTTAACAAAGAAAGGGAGTAGCTGTCACAGCAAGTTACTCCTTATTTGTTCAACTAAAGTGTCCCGTTAGTTTAGCGAGATGCAATTTCTACTGATGATTTTGACAGACCGTAATGACGTTGAAATCAGGGTCTCTCATATTAAAGAAGGAGACCGAATCATTTCTGTGGATACCTCCATAAATAATTTCGAATCCGAGCTTTTGTATGAATTCGGACGCTTTATCAATTTCCGTAGCTGGAATAAAGAATAACGGTGGTGCCTTATCTGGAAGAGGTACTTTATCCATTCCGTTCGAATCGATCATGATATCCGTGCCAGTCGGAAGGTGAAGAATATGGAGATGTCCAAAGCGATCCTGCTTCTCTGGTGAAAGTTGAAACAGCTTACTATACATCTCGGCAGAACGATCAAGATTTCTGGACCACAAAATCACTGAAGTAACCTTGCTTTGAATTGGAGACAAATTATCCATATTCACACTCATTCTTAGAAATCGAGATTTGGCAACATCATTTAATTACCATTTAAGACCATATTCGTCAGTCCTCATGAAATTCCTTTTTTTCTAATTTCACCAGTGTAACTGTTAATCTATCCTGCCCGTTAGTTCAATAGAAAAAGGAGCTACCACATAGGAAGCTCCTCCGCTATCGTGTCCCGTTAGTTGAACGAATGATTGTCAAGAYTTGGGTGACAACTTCYTCGTACTTACCCWATACTTCCGAAATCAGTTCTYGGGATCATGTACTTTARTCCACCCATCCGTGTTTTCAATGGTTCTAAAACTTCCGTTTATGATACGGAAGACCCTCGCCTTCTTCGCAATACTGTTWAAGRCTRTACAAAAAAATAGCCCAGTTATAATTACATACGCGATAAAATGCGGTCACTTCCTCCCAATTCATCTGACKAAAAATGATTGAAGTCTTYCCGGTTTTTTCCTCCATATCAAAAGAAATTGTCGTACCWATCCATTCTGGATCTGAATCAACACACTGCCACAAAATCTTTTTATCGGTAACAAGCTCATCAACTCGCATCTTTGTTAAGCCTTTGCCGCCGAATCGGAACTCATTTATACAACCGATCTGATCATTGACTATTAGTTCATTTGTCCATATTTCTGAAAGTCCTTTTGCAGTGGTTAATGCTTCATATACCGTTGAAGCTGGAACATTCACGGTCTGTAAGTGCTCGATATTTGCCATATTGCTCATTCCCCTTCTTTAAAAGGATTTAATTTATGTAATTATTTGTATACGAATATTATACCATGGTACGGTTGACGTGATTTCTTTTCGATTGCTCATTTTTGAAATAACGCATTTAGGGAAGGTTGTTTAACTATGCTGCCCGTTAGCGTAATAAAAAATGGAGCAACTGCCGACTGCAATTGCTCCATTTTGTGTTTAACTAACGTTGCCCGTTAGCTGAATCGATCCTCGTTAGCAATTCCTCAATTTTTTCAGCAAGTTCTTCATCTATCTCATCATCAGTTGGGCTTAATTTCATCCGTACTAAATCAGGTTTCAATTCCAACAGTTTCTCATTTGACAACCGATTTATTAATCCATGGAGCAAGAAGTACTTCCATCCACCATCATTAGATTTCATGACAGCCCGAATATGAGGAATTAAGTGCTCTTCATAATCAGCAATTATATCCTCAATATCTTGAGCAATGGGCCAGTTCATGTCCTGTAACCATTCAAGTAGTTGAGGGAGAATAGGGATTATTTTTTCTTTCCCTGCTTCTTTTAATAGCCCTACGCGCTCGTAATCTGATTTAGTTTTTGGGATCAATTCGGAGTACTCCATGCCGATAACAACTCTCTTCCTCATAACAAACTAAGCAAACGTCTCCCGTTAGTTGAAAAGCATCTATAAATAGATGATCATCGCTTATAAACTGTTTTCATGATGTTCGCTAGATATTGATCTAAGTCTATGTTTATCAAAAATTCTTTTATCATAAGATATTGTGTATTCTTTATTAACTTTAACTAGTTCTGAAATATCTATTGGGATTGTTATTGTTCTTACTCGATTGCTTAAATTAATTACGGTCATTTCATGTTCACTAACCTTCTGAACGGTAATAACTTCGAAAGTTGAGGATCGAAAAGAGTTCCACAACATAAATAAACCCACAACAGCTAATAAAGATATGATTATTCTTTTGTTTCCTCTAATCACTAGAATCTCCCTTCAGTGATTCAAAATTTATCGTTTGCATGTCTTTTTTCGGAGATTTCTTATAGCGTATTCTCTGCGACAGACTTTATTACATTTGGGAAAACTATTCCCTCCTGATCATCATAAACACCTCTAATTACCTTACCATTTAATCTATACTATGGATATTTCTATTAAAGTAAACTGCCCTTTAGTTTAGTCAATATAGCCATATAAATTGGCTACCTAGACATAGATACATTAGAAGAACCGTCGATATAGCTCTCGTCTTCGCTCYCCACGGAGCTGAGCATATATCTGAGTGGTCGATGCTTTCTCATGCCCCAGCATGCCCTGAATGAATTCTAAAGGTGCTCCATTATCCAATAGCTGACAAGCATAGGTATGACGAAAACGGTGAGGGTACACATTAGCTTCAATCTCTCCCCGGTTTGCTAGGCGCTTTAACTCCCATCTGATTGTCGGTATCGCCATTCGGCGGGTAGGATGTGTTTCCGTTACAAACARTGCTTTACAGGAATCTTCACGACTCTTTAAGTATTTTTTCAACCACACCTTGCATTCGGTGGTAAAGTAAACTTCTCTTTGTTTGGATCCCTTGCCATTTACAATCGCCRAACAATTTTCCCAGTTAAGATCTTCAATGTTTATTTTCTGRACCTCTCCAACACGGCAGCCAGAACTATATAGAAATTCCAACAAAGCTCGTTCTCGATGTGATAGACAGGAAATCTTAAGATGAATCACATCCTCTTCTATAAGAAACTTCGGAATGCGTTTATCCATCTTAGGTTCCCTCAATTTAAGAGAGGGATTTTTCGTAAGATAACCCTCTTCATACGCAAAGCGAAAAAGGGAGCGCACAAATCTGATGCGATGCCCTAAGCTGCTCGGCTTTAATCGTCCGGATTGTTTAGCCAAATATTCCTTAAGCTCAAGCAAAGTGATTTCCTCAATCTCAAGATCACCTAATTCGCCAACCAGCATTTTCAATTGCAATGAGTAGGCTTTTAATGTGTACGGACTGAATCCCTGAATCCGTTTATCAACTTCATACAGCTTCCATAATTCACTCAGGTACATAGAGAAACCCTCCCATAATATAAACCCAATTAGATCTAGGTTCTCATGAAATGGAAGGGTTTAATCACTATATTGAACTAACGTGTCCCGTTAGCTTAACAGGCCGCCGATCGTACCGGCAGCCTGGTGTTGTTGTGCTATCGTTACCCGTTAGTGGAACATCTTGTACGGCACGGCTATTTCTCCAACTCATAGCGGGCCGCGATAATGCCCGACTTGAGCGTTCGGCTGGACAGCAGCTTGAGCCTGATTTTCTCACCGTCGCCGTGGAATGCCGATTTTCCGTCGCCCAAGATGACAGGACAAATCGTCAGCAGGAATTCGTCGATCAGGCCGAGCTCAAGCAACGTCTTCGCCGCCCCCGGACTGCCGAAGATAACGAGATTTTTGCCTGGCTGCTCCTTGAGCGCCTTGATTTCATCTGCAATATTGTCCTTGATCAGCATCGTATTGTTCCATTCGACAATGTCCATCGAGCCGGAAATGACGATCTTCTTAACATCCTGCAGCCATTTGGCATGCTCCATACCGTGCCTCGACGCATCCGGATTGTCCAGCACCGTGGGCCAGTAGCTCTCCATCATCCGATACGTCGTGCGTCCGTATACGGGAGAGCCGACTTCGGCTACGACCTCCTCGGCGTATTTCTCTAATTCCTCGTTGTACGGAATCCAATCTAGTCCTCCGTTCGAATCCGACGCATACCCGTCCAGCGACACATGCATGAACAATACGAGTTTTCTCATGTTTGCTTCTCCTCCGATTTCGAATTTAGTTGTTCGATTTTTTGGCAGTAGGCCGTGTTTCGTCCTGCTCTTACGTTCACTATAAATCATTACGTTACGTAAGGGTCAAGTGGAAATCTGAAGACAAAAATGTTGCGCAAATCTGCCCGTTAGCTTAATAAAAAGAGCAGGCCACCGCAGCACCTGCTCATCAATACATTATTCAACTATCGTTACCCGTTAGCGTAATCATCTGATAAATAGAGGAATCAGTTCAAGCTTTAGCGGCCTCGGCCTCGCAGGGCGTGCTCAATTCGCTTATCTGGCAAGAACCAGATCATGGCAACAAGTACGAAAAAGAAGCCAGATATCCAAGGACTCGCATATGCGGTCAAGGCCGCAATCAAGTAGAGCAAGGGAGATAATTTGCCCTTCCAGTCTTTGCCCATCGCCAGAACAAATGTGGAATCACCGGAATGCTGGTTAATAATCGTGCGCTGAAGCAGCCAGTATGAAAGCGCCGCGAGTAGTAAAATAATACCGTACAATGCCGTTGGAGTGGCTGCAAAATGGCTATCCCCCATCCAAGCTGTCGTGAACGGCACAAGGGATAACCAGAAGAGAAGTAGTAGGTTGAGCCACATCAACCGCCCGTTCATCGTTCGAACCATGTGCAGCAGATGATGATGATTGTTCCAGTAGATGCCGATATATACAAAACTAAAGATATAGCTAAGAATCTTTGGGCCGATTTCGATCAGCGCATACCAGTCATGGCCTTCCGGCACTTTAAATTCCAACACCATGATCGTAATTATGATCGCCAACACACCATCGCTAAACGCTTCCATCCGATTCGCTTTCAGAATATTTCACCTTTCCTCGCTTCGCGCTTTTTAACCTATTCAATACCAGTAACTTTGAATAAAATCCTTCATATTGTCAAGCAAAACTATCACGAATTTCAATCTTATTCCAACAGTACCTAAACCTCTCTCAACTAGCTGCCTCGTTAGCATTATGAAAAAGGAGCAGCTGTCGCGGCGATCTGCTCCCTGGATGGTTCAACTATCGTTTCCCGTTAGCGGAATGAACTAACCCATACGTCTTCTTCTTCTCCATGCAATTATCATTGTTAAAAGGACCAAGAAACAAATAAATGATAGTGTAACTATCCATGCTTGTTTATTGGACTGGTCTGTTGTAATTTGAATCGGTCCAAGTTTATATGCCTTGAAGAACTTATCGTTTACCTTAACTGCTATTACATCTTGAGTGTCTGCCCCTTTAATTTCAAACAACAGGCTTCCCACAAGTTTTTCATTTGACTCGCCGTTCTTCTTTGGCATCGGAGTTCTTTGGCGTTCAATCTTTCCAATCTCATTGCCAATGTCTTTGTTATCGACTTCCTCGGTGGAAAGTCCATATAGGAGGTTATTCCAAGCAACGGTACTTGGGTAGGTACTGGCTAACGCTCCTTCTATATTTGATGAAAACACCGAAACAATGACAAAGAACAAAAGGAAGAATTTCAGATGCTTCATATGCCATACCTCCTATTTTATGGAACAAATCTGCCCGTTAGTTTAATAAAAAGAGCATGCTATCGTAACGCCTGCTCCAAGGTGTGTTATTAAACTAACGTTCTCCGTTAGCATTCCTGTAGAGCGTTAAATTTCCGCTTTGCAAAAAAACGAGCGCCTCGGTACGATGGAAGTACGCAACGGGTCATAGCCCTAAAAATTCCATCATCCAGGAGGACGCTCTATTATGAAGTTTAAATCGCAAGCGAGACAAAATCAACTCATTGAAAAAATTACTGCTCAGCATTTAGTTGTCGGGATCGACATTGCCCAGCAAACGCATGTCGCT
>NZ_JBFUHJ010000123.1:0-13958 GCF_056402455.1 Paenibacillus sp. P4_A7
CTATTTTCTCTGTATACTCCGTTTATATTGGCTTGACGTATTTCATTCCGTTCCTGAAAGAAATCTACGGGATGCCTGTTGCGTTAGTCGGTGCGTACGGGATTATCAATCAATACGGCTTGAAGATGATCGGCGGACCACTAGGCGGCTACTTGGCTGACAAAACATTCAAATCCCCGTCCAAATATTTGAGACTGGCTTTCGTATTATCCATTATCGGTATGATCATCTTTATTTTCCTTCCGCATGAAACCATGAACGTCTATGTGGGGATGCTGTTCACGCTCGCTTACGGTGCGATCATTTTCACCCAAAGAGCCGTGTTTTTCGCTCCGATCGAAGAAGTCGGCATCCCTCGGGAAATTAGTGGCGCAGCGGTTTCCATCGCTTGCTTAGTAGGTTATTTTCCGTCAATGTTTGCCTTTACGCTGTATGGAAGTATGCTGGATCGGACGCCGGGAATCGATGGATATAAACATGTGTTTATGACCATGATAGGTTTTGCGGCAGTAGGCTTTCTCGTTAGCAGTTATTTGGTGAGGGTCGTAAAAAAGAAAAAAGAGCAAGCGGCAGAACAAGTGCTGTAGCCGTATTCTCAATAAACATCGGATACATGGAGGAGAGCGTACATGAAAATCGGTTTGGAAACAGAGAGCTATCATCTGCAGTTTATTACAGGAAGAATGGATATTTTTCAATTTATTAGAAAGACGGCCGAGCTTGGTTTGGACGGGGTCATGATCAATATTGTGGAGTGGCCGGGACTGCCAGGATGGGGAACGCTCGAATCGTTCGAACCCGAATATTTGAGGAGGGTAAAGGCCGAAATCCAAAAATACGGATTTTTTGCCGAAATGGATACGAACGGTACCGACCCTGCACACTTGACACAAGTGATCGAAGTAGCCCATCAGATCGGGGCGGATGTTATCCGGACATACACTTGTATGGGGRCATACGACCCGGACAGGCTGCTTGCAGCACCAGGAGACATTCGGAAAATTGTGCCGCTACTGCAGAAGTACAGAATAAAGCTGGCTGTGGAAAATCATGAGGAAGAGCTGACAAGCGAGGTTATCCGCATCATCGAGGAAGTAGGCAGTCCATGGGTACGAGCTCATTGCGATGTCGGAAACGGCATGATGGCATGGGAAGATCCGGTCGAAGCCGTCAAAAAATTGGCGCCGTATGCATTCACCACACATTTTAAAGACCACATCATCGTTCATGACGGTGACGATTACCGGGTATGCGGCGTTCCTGTCGGTACCGGCAGCATCGACTTGGAGCAAATTTTCAAAATTCTTGTCGAGCAATCGAGCCTGACACGGATCAATGTGGAAATGTGTTTCCCTTACGCCACTGCTTTCAAAAGAGAACCGGGAGCCGGAGGCGTATTCGAAGTCGGCGAAGGCGCATTTAAAGTCGAGCAGCCTCCTTATGACTTGTCTGACATCAAACCGCTCGATTATTATTATCCGCCGCAAGAGCTTTTGGAGCAAATGATAGCCGATCAAGAGAGAGGCGTGGAGCAATCCATCAAGTATACGCTGGCTTTGAGAGATAAGTATTGCCGGTAACAACATAACGGAAAAGACCGAAGAGGGGCATTCGTGCTCCTTTTTTTACTGTAAATAAATTGGAAGGGCTTGTTGATTCGACGTTTTTAGACAAGGTGCAGATCTTCATTTACTTAAGAAGGGATCGCATACAATAACGATCCCATTTGTAATTGATGTTAAGTAGAAAAGAGGTCTACAATGAAGTAATGACCTTATCTATTATCCCGTATTCGACAGCTTCCTCTGCCGACATGAAATAGTCGCGATCCATGTCCTTCTCGACGCGTTCTAACGGTTGACCGGTTCGTTCAGTCGTAATTTGATTTAGCTTCGCGCGAATGTTTAAAATTCTTTTTGCGCTAATAGCAATATCGCTGGCTTGCCCCTGAGCTCCGCCATGCGGCTGGTGAATCATGATCTCACTGTTCGGCAGGGCGAACTGCTTTCCTTTGGAGCCTGCCAGTAACAGGATTGCGGCGAAGGATGCGGCGAAGCCGGTACATATCGTTTGTACAGAAGGCTTGATATATTGCATGGTATCGTAAATGGCGAAGCCAGCAGAAGTTGAGCCACCTGGACTGTTGATATACATATAGATTTCCTTATCCGGGTCCTCGGCAGTCAGAAATAGCAGCTGGGCGGTTATACTGTTTGCAACTTGATCATCGATTGCAGAACCTAGAAATACGATTCTGTCTTTCAACAATCTTGAATAAATATCGTAGGATCGCTCACCGCTCCTAGATTGCTCCACAACATAAGGAACAAAATTACTCATCTTGATCACTCTCCATCATTCATTTTTTTCGGTATCGACTTGTAAACGAAACAGCTGTCAGAAAGGATACGCATTTATGGTAAGCTTAGTTAGCCATATAATAGTTGAACATGCAGTGAAAACTTTTTCGTATTGCTGTAAGGCTAACGTATGTTGGATGAGGTTGCATAACAAACCAAAGTCCTTACTGCCGAAGGCGTACGAGAGTAAATGAAGCAGATAGATGGAGAGGAAGATAGCGCTCTTACCTGGGGAGATCTGTACATCTGTACATAAGCAAAGGTAATGTTGTAAGTATGACTGTGAAGTCGTGTTGAATGTACTGAAGTCAGCAGAAGTCATCAAGGATTTGGACGAATGGACACGAAGAAGATTACGCATGTGCGTATGGAAGCAGTGGAAATTACCACGAACAAAGGTAAAGAAGCTAGTCGCACTAGGCGTCTCTAAGGGAAAAGTTCATGAATGGGGCAACACAAGGAAGAAATACTGGAGGATTGCAGGTAGTCCCATTCTTCAGTCAACGTTAAATAACCAGTACTGGTTATCTAACGGACTAGAGTTTAACGGACAGGTATGACACATTACGGAATAATTCATGTACCGCCGTATACCGAACGGTACGTACGGTGGTGTGAGAGGACGGGAGTTAGGCGCTCCCTCCTACTCGATTTAAATGATGTTTAATTCTAAAAAAATATCGGAGATAGAAGGATACTCTGGTGGTTCAATATCCTTCAGTGTTCCCAACACAAACTGAGTTTTTCTGCTTCGGCGTTCAAAATATGAGCTAGAGCAAGCTCTTCGAGTGCAATTGAAGCAAGTAAAAATGGTATGGTGTCTCCGATTGTAATTGAGATAGTAGGCATGTCTGCTTGAAACAATAGACAATACAAGCTTCTTATATTATTTCTTTACACTATCTTCATCTGACTATGTTACTTTACTTGATAGGAATAGGAAAGATTATGACTCAAATAAATAATAGTTTATAAGGCAACAATAAAATAAGTTATTCAAGGAAACTTTGTCCAAAAATTCGGAGGAAGATAAAACATGGAAAAAACAATTTTAATCGTAGAAGACGAAGAAATCTTACGCGAAATTATTAAAGATTATCTGCTGAATGAACATTTTAAAGTATTAGAGGCAGTAGATGGGAAAGAGGCATTAACCATATTTCAAGAGAATGAGGTTCATTTAATCATTCTTGATATTATGCTGCCGGAACTAGATGGATGGTCAGTCTGTAGACGAATTAGGAAAACATCCAATGTTCCGATCATTATGTTAACAGCAAGAGTGGACGAAGATGATACATTGCTGGGGTTCGAACTAGGAGCGGATGATTATGTAACCAAACCATATAGCCCACCTGTGTTGTTAGCAAGAACAAAACGACTTCTGGAGAGCAGATTTCGAGAAGAGAAATCACTGGATACTACTTCTTTGACCCCAAAAAATGATAACGATACATTATCTACGAATGGTATTCAAATCCATTTACCTTCGCGAACTTTGACAGTAGATGGAGTGAATATATATCTGACATATACAGAATTCCAAATATTAGCTTACTTCATGCAAAATAGGGGGATTGTCATTACGAGAGAACAGCTCATCACGAAAATTTGGGGTTATGAATACGAGGGAGATGATCGCACCGTGAATACCCATATCCGTAATATAAGAATGAAGCTAGGTGATAAATCTAAAATGATTATTACTATAGTAAGAACGGGTTATAAGTTTGAAGGCCATCGATGAGAACAAGTATTGTATTCAAATTATTTACTTTGACAACGATGTTATGCTTGTTCATTTTAGCAGCTATATATTTGGGACAGACGATATTTTTCAAACAATATTATGCGAACAGAAAAGTAGCTGATATTCAAGCCAATATCCAAACCTATAAGAAAGATTACTTAACAAGCGGTGGAAATGTACTGGCTGTTCAGAAGTTGGAGCAGGACTTTTATCGAGAAAATAATACTTGGATTACAACCTTAGATAGTTATGGAAACTTAAAAAATGTGAATGATTTTTATTTGGAAGTAAAATTAGATAAAATTGAAACTAATCAAGAGTTTGCTGGTGAAACAATTACGGTTCCACTATATAATGTGATTGATATTGATGAGATTTTGAATGCTACCCAAAATGAGTTAAAATCCTCTTTGACTACCGAAGCACGTGTTCAAATTAATGAGTTTAAGAAAGATTCTGCTTTAGTTCCATTTCGATTAGATTTGGAAAAGAGTAGTTCATTTTGGGAAAATGAGAAAATATCTAAACAAATAGATGAACTCTCATTAAAAATAAAATATTCAAACAAAGAAGCAGTAAATCGTATAGAGTTCCCTGTCATTTCATTTATTGGAGCCATTACCAAGATAAGATTGCCAAATGGGAAGGAATCCTCAAGCTTCATTTATACAAACCGCTTATTTATGGAGAGAATTAAAGAGTTCCAAGCCAACTTATTATTCGATGAGAAACCTGATATCTATGAACAACAACAAATTCTTGATTTCACCCAAAACGATGTTAAGTATAAATTATTCATAGATCCAATCGAAGATCAAGAAGGTGGAACCAGCTATATCTTCTCAATGGCCTCTCTGCAGCCTGTAGATGAAGCGGTCCAAATGCTAGAAGACTATTATGTATACATGATCGCTCTTGTGTTTCTTCTTATTGTGCTTACTTCTTTGTACTACTCAAGAAAGATAGCCAGACCATTGTTGCAAATCAATCAGACGACAAAACGGATTGCAAACTTGGATTTTTCAGAAACTATAGGTATTAGCTCCAATGATGAAATAGGCGATTTATCTCGAAGTATCAATTCCCTTTCTTTAACACTTCATTCCTATATAAAGCAATTGCAGATGGACATTGAGAAAGAAAAGCAATTAGAGAGTACAAGAAAAGAATTTATTTCGGGAGTTTCCCATGAGTTAAAGACACCGCTTAGTGTAATGAAAAGCTGCATTTCCATTTTGAAGGATGGCGTTGCAACTCATAAGAAAGATCATTACTTTGAGGCTATGGAAAAAGAAGTCGATAGGATGGATCTCTTGATTGTAGATATGCTTGAACTAGCAAAGTTTGAGTCAGGCACGTATAAAATGAAGATGGATTCATTTTGTATCGATAAGATTATTGAGCAGATTTGTGATCAGTTATCCGTACAGATCGGCAGTAAACAGCTAAATTTGCATACAGAGCTTGCAACTATTGAAGTGATGGCAAATCAACACCGAATAGAACAAGTCATCACCAATTTCCTGACTAATGCCATTCGCTATACACCTGAACAAGAGCATATATATATTTCAGTTGTGGAAGAACAAAAGCTAGTTAAGGTTTCTATAGAAAATAAAGGAGCTCATATTACTACAGAACAGCTAGATAAAGTGTGGGACCGCTTCTATATAGGAGATACTGCGCGCCACCGAGCAAAAGGTGGTACTGGCTTAGGACTCGCTATCTCCAAAAATATATTGGAGCTTCATGGTGTCCATTATGGCRCGATGAATACGGAGGATGGTGTTCTGTTTTTCTTCTATTTGAATAGACAAGAGTAGCTTAACTTCATAAACCACTTTCAAGACGTGAATTTCTRACGTCTGGGGAAGTGGTTTTTTTATATTCTTCATTTCATCTTCATTTCGACTCCGTTTTATCTTTATCTCTCACAAGTACACTATCACTAGACTAACAGATAGCGTCTAAAC
The DNA here is from genome assembly GCF_056402455.1 of Paenibacillus sp. P4_A7. Classification (NCBI taxonomy): domain Bacteria; kingdom Bacillati; phylum Bacillota; class Bacilli; order Caryophanales; family Paenibacillaceae; genus Paenibacillus; species Paenibacillus sp. P4_A7. The sequence continues at coordinate 6,084 of NZ_JBFUHJ010000123.1, forward strand.
ACGAGAGATAAGTGAGGGGAGAGTTATGAATATGAAAAAAATAGTGATCATTTCCTTATTAACAATCGCAGCACTAATTTCAATCAACTTACTGTTCAAGATGGAAGCGACTGGCTTAAGAAATAGTGAGCCTATCCAGAATCAAGCTATCAAAAAGCCTGATCGTATTTTAGAAGGGAAAACGATAGTCCTTGATCCAGGTCATGGCGGAAAAGATGTTGGAGCAACAGGACAATCCGGTTTAGTGGAGAAAGAAATAACGCTTCAAACCGCCCAAAATATTGAAAGACTACTTTTGGAGAAAACAGGAGCTACGGTGATCTTAACGCGGGATGATGATGAGTTTCTGACCTTATCCGAACGTATGGAAATTACGAAAGAACTTTCTGCCGATCTTTTTATCAGCCTTCATTATGATGCTTTTGAATCTAACAAAGTATCGGGTATAACTACTTATTTTAACAAGAAAGAAGATCAACAATTAGCAGAGCTTGTACATCGTCAACTGTTTAAGGAAAATATGGGAGCAAGAGATAGAGGAGTATCTTTTGGTGATTATCATGTATTACGTGAAAACTCGAGCCCGTCCATTTTACTTGAGCTAGGTTTTATTTCAAATAAAGAAGACGAACAACGAATTAAATCTTCTGAATTCCAAGCGAAATCCGCTTCAATGATTGTCGAGGGTATTATTGAATATTTATCCAATTAGAGTCGGAAGAGTTTATCAAAAAAATGAATGGGGTGTTTTTGAACTCCCCTATTCAGATAAGAGGACAATAATGAAGCTTCAACTATTACTACGAAAGCAAAATATTATCGCGATGGGGTTTCTTGCACCAAGTTTAATTGGCTTTGCTATCTTTTATTTAATTCCTTTTGTGATTAGTGTCGGCTACTCATTTATGGATTCGACAACAAACGGCTCCTTTGTAGGATTTAGCAACTATAGAGACTTGTTTGCGAGTGGTTCTTTTCATAAAGCATCTGCGAACACCATGTTATTTACCGGAATAAACGTCCCGCTTATGCTTATTGTTTCATTGCTGCTAGCACTGCTTCTGAATCAAAATATTTATTTTAGAAAGTGGCTGCGAACTGCCTATATTCTACCTCTCGTCGTACCCGTCGCATCTGTTGTTATGATTTGGCAAATATTATTTGACTGGAATGGGGCGCTAAATAGCGGTCTGCATAGTCTAGGGCTGGATCGTATGGATTGGATGAAATCAGAATGGGCAAGAGGTGTATTGTCGATCGCCTATTTATGGAAAAACGTTGGCTACAATATCATCTTATTTCTTGCCGGACTGCAAAGCATTCCTAGAGATTATTATGAAACTGCTGACTTAGAAGGAGCAGGACCATTCCGTAAATTAGTTAGTATCACCCTTGTTTATTTAACACCAACGATGTTTTTCATTGTTCTGATGTCGATTATTAATTCGTTCAAAATTTTCCGCGAAACGTATTTGATTGCTGGTGATTACCCGCACGATAGCATTTACATGCTACAGCATTATATGAATAATATGTTCTTTTCGCTGGATGTTCAGAAGCTTACAGCAGCCTCGACTTTAATGATTGGCTGTCTGCTGATTATCGTTCTTGGGCTGTTTACACTAGAACGACAGTATAGACGATTTATGGAGTGATGGTGAGATATGAAAAAAATAGCATGTATCAATAAATGGTTGTTATCCGCCGTCCTGATGGTCATTGCGATAATGATGATACTCCCTGTAGTATTCACATTCACCAACTCACTCATGACAGAGAACGAGATTGGCCACAATTACGATCTCATCGGGCAAATGACTGTCTCATCAGGAGTTATGAAGGATCAATTCGTTACATTAAAGCTAATTCCAGATTGGGTTTCATTTGAGCAATATGCAGCAATTCTTCTGCAGACATCAACCTATCTGAATATGTTTTGGAATTCCGTTCTTATGGTCGTTCCTATAATCGTCGGTCAAATCATAGTCGGTTCGCTTGCGGCTTATGCTTTTGCGAAATTATGTTTTCGAGGGCGTGATCACTTGTTCTTTGTTTACATAATCGTTATGCTCATGCCTTTTCAGGTGACAATGGTCCCTAACTATATTGTTGCGGACAAGCTTGGTCTATTGAACAGTGCAAGCTCAATTGTATTACCGGGAATTTTTGCTGCATTCGGCGTTTTCATGCTCAGACAATTTATGTTGTCTATACCTTATTCTTATGTGGAAGCCGCAATCATGGATGGTGCAGGTCATTTGTTGATATTTTATCGAATCATCATTCCATTAATGAAACCTGGTCTAGCAGCACTAGTCGTCCTGCTCTTTGTGGATTATTGGAATATGGTAGAGCAGCCATTAATCTTTCTAGAAGATACATTTAAGCAACCGTTGTCTCTCTATTTATCACATCTTCAACAGGAGGCACGAGGAATCGGATTTGCTGCATCCATGCTTTATATGTCTCCCATGATCCTTTTATTTTTATATGCAGAGTCTTATTTCATTGAGGGAGTTCAGTTGTCTGGCATTAAGGGCTAATACGTATAACCGACACAAAGGAAAGGGGGATCAAATAAGATGCGTTCCGTAGAACATCCTGAATTTAGCCAAAAGAAAATAATCAAGATTGTATTTAGCCTATTTATTGGTTCACTGCTTGTTCTTACTCTTTACAGCAATACGCTGCTCACCTTGAGTTTGCCAAAGGTTTGGACAGAGGAAGGGAGATCGGATCCGCTTATTCAAAACTACAGTAATAGCAGTGTGTTACATCCGCTAAGTGAAGTAGAGTTATCCAACAAAGCTGGATGGATTGTTAAGAATATAGAAGTAAAGGTAGGAGATCGAGTCACCAAGGGACAAACTCTTGTGACTTATCAAAGTCGAGAGGCTGAGCAACGCATCCTAGATGAGGAGGCTAATCTCGCTCGGCAGCGATTAATGATGGAAGGCTTGCAAGACCGTTACATCGAAGCCGTACAAAGTGATGATGAATTAATGCTGCGCAGTGTCAAACGTGATATTGAGATCGCGCGTCTGGAAATCGGTGTACAGGAACGTAAAATGCGATTTTTACAGGAGGACTTTGAGAGACTTGAACTTATCGTGGCTCCATTCAATGGAATCATCACAAAAGTAGCGGCAGTTGAAGGCCTCCCTTCTGATAGTTCCGGACAGGATGTGCTTMTTTCTGATTTAAGTCTTGGTTTTCAACTGTCATTACAAATTCCATCCTCGATTGTTGACCAGTTGGAGATTGGAAACAAACAAACTGTTGACGTCAAGATTAAGGGAGTTACACAATCCATGGAAGGTGTCGTGACAGTCATTGAAAATGTGGAAGCTATAAATACGGGCATGCTTGCAGTTGATAGCGGAGATGGCGACACGACAAACCCCAAGCCTCATAAACGAGTTAAGGTGACCATACAAAGTGCTGAAATATATGGTGGAGAACAGGCCAGCATCCAGTTGAGTAAGTCTTCTACGGCTGGTGAAGGAATTCTTATACCCAATAAAGCTATTCACAGTGAGGGCTCCAAAAACTATATTTTTGTTATGGAAGAAAAGAAAAGCCCGCTTGGGAACACCTTTCATGCTAGAAGGGAATCTATAGAAGTAGGTGAAGCCAATGAGGATGAGGCGATTATCCTTAGTGGGGCGTATGCCGGACAATTAATCATTGTGGAGAGCAGTGAACCGCTGCAAGATGGCAGCAGAGTTAGGCCGAGATGAATGTAACATAATCAAAATAGGGAGTGAATTTTAGTAATGAAAAAATGGTTTAGTATGCTTGTGAGTTTAGTATTTGTAGTGAGTTTGTCAGCTTGTAGTGGAAGTAATACGGAAAGTAATAGTATTGGGAATAAGAATAGTCCGAGTAACATTGTAAGTCCAAGTCCTATTGTGAAGGAAGGTATCATAGAGGATGAAAATAAGAACGCCGAAAAGACCATTGTTTTTTCAGTCCTTGCTGTAAATGATCTCTACAAACAGGCGAAGCAGAGATATGAAGAAAAGCATCCGAATATTACGATCGAATTCAAAGAATTCGCACAAGCCGGCAGCGCTATGATGAGTCCAGCAGAAGTAGAAAAATATATAAAAACGACTAACACAGAAATTCTGTCGGGTAAAGGAGCGGATTTATTCGCTTTGGACATAATTGACTTACCGATCGATAAGTATGTTAGCAAAAATGCGTTCGTCAACTTAGACGAATTAATGGTTAAGGATAAATCCTTTGACCCAAACCTTTATTATATGAACATACTCGATCATTCAAAAATGAATGGCGGCCTTTATGTTTTACCTTCCCATTTTTACTTGCAGGCTTTATTCGGAGATGCGGTTGGTATTGAGAAAGCTAATGTCACAATCGATGATGAGAATTGGACATGGAGTCAGTTTGCAGATGTTGGAAAACAACTAGCCAGTAATGGAGCTAATTCCTATTCATTAGCGTTGTTGTCTCCTGAGGAAATGCTTAACTCTCTAGTTTCTGACAACTATGCCGAATTGGTAGATGGGGCTAACCGTAAGCCGAATTTCGATTCCATGGTCTTTACCGATCTACTTAATCAAGTAAAGAGTCTGTACGATGAGAAAATACTATCTGCTGAATATGTGCCTAGTAATTTTAATCTATCTCAAATATATTCCCCAGAAGATTACCTAGCTCGTCTTTCGTTATATTATAAAGACGGAAAGATTTATCAGAAGCCGCATGCTGCTGGGCAGAAATCCGGGGTTGCGTTTGGCGCTCTTAATAACGTTGCTATGAATTCGAATTCAACTATCAAAGGAACCGCATGGGATTTCATGAAGTTTCTATTGTCCGAGGAAATGCAAAACATCCCCCAACAAGATGGCTTTTCGATGATTAAATCAGTAAATGAGAAAAGGCTTCAAGAAATAGGGAATAAAGGAACGATAGATGTTCCGAAGGCTGGGACCGTACAGGTAAACAAAAAGGATCTTGAATCTATTAAGGTGATGATATCCGAAGCGAGTCTACAAGTTACAGGTGACAATAAGGTTCAAACCATTATTAGGGAGGAAGCAACGGCTTTCTTCAGTGGGCAGAAATCTGCTGAAAGCGTAGCAAAGCTGATTCAGAACAGGGTAACCACATATTTAAATGAATAGTAGGGAATGAATGAAAGAGAAATCTGACGTCAGAATTGATCGTCAGATTTCTCAACTACCTACAAGGAAGTAATCACTTTATCAATAATCCCATATTCAACTGCTTCCTCTGCAGACATGAAATAGTCGCGATCCATGTCCTTCTCTATGCGTTCTAGTGGCTGTCCGGTTCGTTCCGTAGTAATCTGATTCAGCTTCGCGCGAATGTTTAGAATTCTTTTGGCGCTAATGGCGATATCGCTGGCTTGACCCTGAGCCCCGCCATGCGGCTGATGGATCATGATCTCGCTGTTCGGCAGTGCGAATCGCTTTCCTTTGGCTCCTGCAAGCAGCAGAATTGCGGCGAAGGATGCGGCCAAACCGGTACAGATCGTTTGTACAGGTGGTTTGATATACTGCATCGTATCATAAATGGCAAAGCCAGCAGATGTAGAGCCGCCTGGACTATTGATGTACATATATATTTCTTTATCCGGATCCTCGGCAGTCAGAAATAACAACTGGGCCGTTATACTGTTTGCTACTTGATCATCGATAGCTGATCCAAGAAATACGATTCTGTCCTTCAATAATCTCGAATAAATATCGTAAGATCGCTCGCCACCTCTAGATTGCTCCACCACATAAGGTACAAAATTACTCATCTTGTTCACCCTCCATTGTTCATTTATTAAGGTTTCCCCCTGTAAACGAAGCAGATAGCTAAAAGGATACGGTGCTAATAAGTTTCGTACATGCGGTGATAACTTTTTTTAGAATCAGCGTATCTTAATGAGAGGGTTATTCGTTTATAATATATAGTGAATATTATCTGTCGCTGCTGGAGTAGCTTTAAAGCACGAAGGAGGATGGTTGAATGAATGCAGCTCATTTTATCGAGACAATCGGTATTAAATCTGATGAAAATAGAGTGGAGCAGTTACAAAAGGTTATGTATCGTTATTGCTTGTCTATAACGGGGTCTCCTTGGGATGCCGAGGATTTGGTTCAGGATACGTGGCTAAAAGCGATTGGCACAACCAAGCTGCTCGCTCATAATAATCCAGAAGCCTTCTTGCTGCGAATCGCTAAAAATACATGGATCGATCAGTCACGTAGAAAAAGCGTAATCAATCGTATTCTAGAACGAGTACGTCTAAAGGAAATAACTACTTCTAYGGAAATCAACCCATTTGAGGTCGAGAAAATATTTCAAGCCATTATGAAGCATCAATCGCCACTCCAAAGAGCTGTTTTTTTACTTCGTGATGTATTCGGTTATTCAATTAAAGAGACTGGTGAAGTGCTTGAAATGACTGAGGGGGCTGTAAAAGCAGCGCATCATCGTGCGCGACATTCACTTGGTGCCATCAAGCAGGAGATCATGGACGATAAACAACCCGCTCCTCAGACAGAAGCTCTGAAGTCGGTACTTCAAGCGTTCATAGCTTCTTATCTCTCAGGTGATGTTGTGCAGGTAGTGAGGTTGGCACTAGGAGACCAGATTCCACCAGATATTGCGATTGGATTAGCTCAAAACCAAAGAATGGCTAACTCCCGCTCCAAGCGCTATGTCGAGCATCATTCTAATGTAAGAATGGCTGCTTAATGAATGGTGGAGGGGAAACCTCGAAGCTGAAGGAATAAGCTAGAAGATTTTAATGAAAAAAAATGCCCGCCTCTTAATCAAAAGAGGAGGGCATTTTTGATATTAACGCAAAGTTTTCAGTGCACCGCTCCAAGCGAGTACTTGATCAAGCATACCGTTAACATTTGTAAGATGCAGATCAGCTGGTTTGAAAACAGTTCCGTTCTCAAAATCAGTGAATAGCGACAAAGCAGGGTGTACACGTACGTCCGCTACAGACAATTCACCCAAGATTCCACGAAGATGTTCAGCTGCACGAGCGCCACCTACGGAACCATAACTGACGATACCTGCTGCTTTATTGTTCCATGCATCACGCGCATAATCAAGTGCATTTTTCAATGATGCTGATATGCTATGGTTGTATTCTTGAACGATAAATACAAAGCCATCCAAGCTAGCGAGTTTGGCATTCCAAGCTGTCGCTTGTTCTGTAGCATCTGCTTCTCCTAAGAGTGGAAGCTTGAAATCTGCGATATCTACGATTTCATAATTCGCATCTCCGCGTTGATCAGCAACTTTCTTCACCCATTCTCCTACTTGTGGACTTACACGACCTTGACGAGTACTACCTAGAATAATTCCGATATTTAATTTTGACATTGTTTTTTCCTCCTCAGTTATAGTTCTACCAAATAATTTGTCCAAGAAACCCATTTCTCACACCACCAATATTTTTCAAGACTTGAAATACCTCAAACCAACACTACCTTTAATTCAAGTATCTTGAACATGAGATAACAATAACTAATAGACGATGTTTTGTCAAGTTACTTACAGATAGTTAGTTGAAAGAGGTGGATTATAGATCCAGCAAGGAGTTCACTTCAAAAATTTGGTATTATTTACAAAATGATTGACGTTACAGTATACTGTACATGATACAGTTTAATGTAAATATTGCACCATAATATAGAGGGGAGATGATACCGCATGAACCATTACACAGCGAAGCAAATTGCTGAGATTTTGCAAAATGACGATCCTCAGATGAATGTAAGAACGGTCAGATATTACACTCAAATTGGGGTGATCCCAACCTTAGAGTTAGTTGGCAATAAACGAGCGTATACTGACAATCACCTTCATTATTTC
>NZ_JBFUHJ010000124.1:0-13938 GCF_056402455.1 Paenibacillus sp. P4_A7
CTCTGTTTCTGGCATTGGGCTTAAATAAGTGAACAACGCTACGATAACCAGAATAACGCTCATTAAGAGGACATCAAGCTTTAGCAATTGACCACCCGGCAAGTTACGCTTCTTCACTTGCTTTCGAAGAAAAGCCCCTACTCCTGTAACAAGGATAATCAGGCACACTTTTACTAACAATAAAATTCCCCAGTTTGAATACAACAGATACCGCCAAGATGGCAAAATTAGAAACGTCATAACTAACCCGCTGACCATTAGCAAGACGATTGTAAGCCAAGCCATTTTACTAAACTTCTCAGCAAACCTGCCCACTTCCTTACGATCCTTATACCATAGCAGCAGTAGAACCATCAAGCCCCCAGCCCATAACATTGAGGAGACCAAGTGGATAAAATCCATAACGATAGCTGTCGTATTAGCAGGCAAAGACATGACATGTCCGTTATAGCTTTCTGCCGCTGCCAGCAGCAGCGCCCACACCGCTTTGTAAGAATCATTGAGGCGCAGAATCACGAACCCTAACCATGCAAGAATAAGTAAACCTAACCACGAAAGCCCCGTCGAAGTTGACGTTAAATATTGAAGCCAATCGTTCGGACTTCCTCCATCGTAGCCTTTCATTGCCTCTCGTACATGAACAAAGATGAATACCAGCATAGCAAGCAGAAAAATTCTTATCGCATACAAACTCCATTTATCTACAAATTGTCTTAGTGTACCATCAGACCCCGCGGGAATAGCAATGGACCAAAGCATCATACCTGCTGCAAACATTAATGCTGAATAATAAATAATTCTTACTGCATAGAAAAGAATCTGGCCAGCTTCAATACCGCTATCCGTATGGGAAGTGGATGAATGCCCATGTTCCATCGCTTCTGCAGCTATAGCTGGAATTACAGAGAGCGTATTGGCCGTCAATTCATTAGTAAGCTGCTGTGCTGACACGCTATACGGTACTGTTATTAATGATGAGGCTAGCATGATTAGAAAAAGCAACAGATATGCGATTATGTATTTCATACGTCCAGATGACCGTCTTGCAGACGATAGTGTGATTATTCTTTTTTGCAAAAAAGAGCGGGCCAATGTTGTCACTTCCTTTATGTTATTCAGTTACAGTTTACTAGACCGCAACCAAAAGAACAATTAACGACAACTCTCCTGTAAATAAGCACTGCTATCCATAACATGCACAGAAGCCGCTGCTGTTAGACGTATAACGATCAACTAATTTGATCATTCTATTAATTGAGACCCTTAAAGAAGGATGTGATAGACGATGATTGACAAAGACTTTCGGATCGCCGAGCTTAACAGCCAGACCGATGCTCTCGATGCCATTCGCAAGCTTGAACAGCAGCTCAGCAATCAATACGGCTCGGACATCGCATTAATCGCATACGCTACTGAGAACGAAGAAGAGAATAAATAACCGGTTTGGTTCATACGTAAGCTAAAAACCAGTCAACACATAAATGACGTGTCAGACTGGTTTTTATTTATATTTCACCCTCTAAAGCTCGTATTGTTTAAGCAGCATATGAAGCTTTTCTTGCATTAGTTCTCGAACTATTTGAGGCTGCTTAACGTTTGCCTCCATACCAAACCCAAGAAATAAATGTACAAGCCAAGGAGTAAACGATGTACCCACCTTGACCAACATAATAAGTTTGATGAGTCGCTGTGCTTTATACATAGGCCGCTCCCTCCTCAAAATAAACTCCTACAAATAATAGTGCCATTAGATGGCACTATTATCATGTATGCTTATCTATGAAGTCAATGCACGAAAAGAGTTATATAATCTTTATAAGAGGTGAGTAGACATGGCTGACACCATAGCAGGCAAGTATAATAAGGAATTTTTCACACAGCTTACAGATCTAATCAAACGAGAGTATCCTGCCTTTGAGACTATGCACTTTATGGAGCTCATCTATGATGAGCAATGGGATCTGAAAGCTTTTAAACAGCGTGTTAGACATATTAGCGAGTCATTGCGTCAGACACTGCCAGAGTCATATAGCGAAGCTTTAAGTGTTCTGCTCTCTATTGCTCCTGAATGCAGAGGAGTGGAATATTTATGTTTTCCAGATTTCGTAGAGGCTTATGGGCTTAACGATTGGGATGTATCTATTCAAGCACTAGAGCGTTTAACCCCTTATTCGAGTTCAGAGTTTGCTGTACGCCCATTTATTGTTCTAGATCCAGAAAGAATGATGGAGCAAATGCAGCAGTGGGCTAATCACCCTGATCATCATGTCAGACGGTTGGCTAGTGAAGGGTGCCGGCCACGATTGCCTTGGGCAATGGCCTTGGATATGTACAAAGCAGATCCCTCGCCAATTATTCCTATACTGAAACAGTTAAACAAAGACACTTCAGTCTATGTGCAAAAAAGCGTGGCCAACAATCTAAATGATATATCCAAAGACCATCCTGAGCTCGTCAAACAGCTCGCTGGGGAATGGTACGGAGAGAGTCCGCAAACGAATTGGATTATTAAGCATGGATGCCGCGGTCTGCTGCGAAAGGCTGATCCTGATGTGCTTTCACTATTTGGTTTTATCCTATCGCCGGATGTGACGGTTAGCGGGTTATCCATTGACAGGGAGACGCTGTCGATCGGAGAAAATCTTATGTTTTCTTTTTCACTTCGAACCAATACTTCCGAATCACAGCGGCTGCGGGTCGAATATGGCGTTGCATTTGTCAAAGCGAATGGAACAACATCACGGAAGCTGTTCAAGATTACAGAAAATAACTATGACAACGCGGAGCGAATATACTCACGTACCCATAAGTTTAAAGACTTGACGACTCGTAAGCATTATCCAGGAAAGCATCGGCTATCTATTATTGTAAATGGCAATGAGCTTGCAGCCATTGATATTGACGTAACCTCTTCAATAAAACCCTTATAATTGCTTGTAGCCAAATTTTAAAATACTGATTCATTACAATACCTATTAAAGCGGTTAATTTTGGATAAACTATAACGGTGTGATAAAATACAGATTCATACTATCCATTTGGAATTCTGAGGAGGTCGTTTAGATATGGCAAGCCAAACCGGCGCCATCGTACAGCAATCCTTAAAAGCTTTAATGGGAGACACCAGCTTTTTACCTAATTTGCAGAACCAAGCACGCGAACAAGCTTTCCTATCGCTTGCTGCTATTCTCTCTACACCAAATAAAGTTCACAAGGCCTTTTTGCGTATTACAGTCGACAACGGCAATGTAGTTCGTATTCCAGCTTATCGAATTCAGCATAATGACACACTAGGCCCTTACAAGGGCGGTATCCGATTCCACGAATCGGTGAGCGAGGAAGAGGTAACGAATCTCGCAGCGCTAATGACACTCAAAAATGCTTTACACGAAGTACCTTTCGGCGGTGGTAAAGGCGGAGTCATTATTAATCCACGTAATTATTCCACGAAGGAACTCTATACCATTTGCAAAAAATATGTACGGTATTTCAGCGACATTCTAGGGCCGGACAAAGATATTCCTGCACCCGATATGGGGACAGGCGAACGGGAAATGGATTGGATGCTGGCGGAATATAAAAGCACACATCCCGGGCAACCCTATCTGGGCAGCTTCACTGGCAAAAGTATTATCAACGGAGGCTCGTTAGGGCGCAAAGAAGCAACAGGCAAAGGCGTATATTTCACTTTCCGGTATATGCTTCATGATTTTCTCAAAGATCAAGGCGAACTCCTTTCAAACAGTACAAATCCATTCGCACAAACTGCCCTTGCCCATACGAATCGACCGCTATCCATAGCTGTACAAGGCTTCGGGAATGTCGGATCGGTAACTGCACTTGAAGCCTACAAATGTTCTTATCTGAATAATAAAGTAGTAGCTGTGAGTGACCGTAATGTTACTCTCTATAATTCAGAAGGCTTACCCATCCCTACTTTAATTGAATTTACTGCTCGAAATCAGGGTGATTTGCCATCGACTGAAGCCGCTCTATCCGAACTGGGAATTAAGGCTCAAATACTTGGGCGGGAAGACGTCCTTTATCTCGATGTCGATGTCCTTATACTTGCGGCGCTTGAGGAGCAGATTCATAAAAATAATGTGGAGCAAGTTAAAGCTCGAATTATTGTTGAAGGAGCTAATGCCCCTGTAACTGGCGAAGCAGACGAAGCGCTCAGCGCCAAAGGAACAATAATCATTCCTGATATTTTGGCAAATGCGGGCGGTGTTATCGTTTCTTATTTCGAATGGCTGCAAGGTCGGGAAACACAATTTTTCACGGAAGAGCATGTTTACACTATGCTTTACGATAAAATGCAAAAAACATTAAATCTCATTTTGCCATCCTTCTTCGGAGATCCGTTCCCGCTTCGTCAAAACTGCTACAACCATGCAGTGATGAAGCTTTCCACGGTTCTCTATCGACAAGGAAAACTGTACTAAAAAAGGAAAAGGCTATTCACAGAGCAGCTTAAATTGCTCAGTGAATAGCCCTTTTTATTCGTATAAATAGATCGAACATATGCAACTAGACATTTAACCTCTGCTGCAACATAGCTGTCAGTTCCTCAGAAGTATCCCATTCGAGAGGACGGATTTGATCGTTTTGAACGAACAGCTTATCCGCCTCACCGCGTTTCACCGTCCAAATGACCGGGATACTCATTCCTAGCGCATAGCCGGCTGCAAAATAAACATCCGCCGATTGGTTTGATAAATCTGCGATAACAAGCTCGCTATCAGCTAATTGTTTTAAGGAATACGGTTCACCATTATTTGTCCCTGAAAGATTATACAAGTGCGGCAAATACCCACACTGCTCAATTTTCGGGAGGACCCTCTCTGACCATTCCTCACACCACTGCTCGTCATCCGCAAGAAAGACAAAGCAGGACTTCAGCTTTCTTCCGCCAGCTCTTGCAGCTGCTTCAGACCAGCCTTTCTCTGTAAGACTAAAATTGACACCTTCTCTTACAATCGACTTCGCTGTTCGTAACATCTCGATAATATAAACAAGCTCCTGCAGATTGGGAGAATAGGTTAAATTATAGTTTTGAGACAGCGGATGAATGCTCACCGGCTCATCCGGACCCTCAGAATGTCTGTACAAATATTGCAGCAAACGTTCGCCTTTCTCTTCAACTGTCGCTGGTATTCTTGGTGAGTTTTCGATCATTTCTAATTCATCTATCGACAATACAACCTTTTCTTCACAATCTGTGAGCTCTCTGATATAAGCCGATATATTTGGAAATAGAAGTCGCTTCTTTGTATAGGAGAACGCATTAATTGCTTCATAATCGTCCCTCAAGAGACTATAGGAGCCGCCAGGAGAGCAATAGCAGCTTACATACCTGTCATGATTACCTACTGCTTCTATTGGCACATATTCATCACAGAACAAACAGAGTTTTTTTGTCATTACAGTTCATCACCCCACTATAATCTTCGCATATCTCAGCTGCTATGGGGGGATAAGTATGTCGAAAGTTCTGTAGTAACTATTTCCAACAGTCAATAACAACGCTAAAACGCTACGTTTTACTCTTGTACATAACGGTTAATAACCTCGAAAAGCAGGTCATTCAGCAGCTTCACTTCATATTCACCTACTGCTGGCTCCAAATGATCGCCGCCAATACCACTGTCATCGGTTAGAAACAAATAGGTGCCTCCAGTTGCTACAGACATGAACCGCAGTAAATACTCCGTATCAATATCTACACCGCTTGAAGCAACCGGAATAATACGAATGCCTTTCTCTGCTGCATCCTTTATAAGCTGTTGAATCTCATCTTTAATTTGTTCATCATCATGCGGAGGGGCATCCAAGACGAGAAACAGCAATCTTGCACGTGCTTCCTCACTCCATTTATGCTCATGTATTGCATCACGCAGCGCTTTATCAACGGCCTCAGGGTAGTCACCCCCGCCTCGTGCTTCCTGCTCACTAAACTGTTCAGTAATCGTGTCGATATTCGTAATAAACGGATACGGTTTTACAATATAATCATCATACGTATCCCTATAAAAATTAGCGCTAAGACGCATATCCAGCTTATTCGCATGCTCGCTTGAAACACGTTTTACGACATCCTTAAGCTCTGCTTCCAAATAATTCAGTTCATCCTCCATGGAGCCTGTCGTATCAACAACAAACATAACGTCCACCTTATTGGACAGCGATTCCCCTCTGGCTAAATCAACCTTCATTGAGCCTTGCTGCGGAATTTCGATTGGCTCTGTTGTTTTACTCTCCTGCCCCGCTTGTACTTGCACTTTATACGTATTCTGATTTTGCCCATCACGCTCAAACAAACCCGCAAATACATAGGCTCTTCCTTCCGTATTCGTACGAGCAGTCCATATTTCCTGAGATCCGTCTAGCAGTTGCACCTTGGCATCGGGTATCACCTTCCCGTTCGATGTCACAATAACCTCTAACCGATGAAAATTCCTAAACCCCCAAGTTTGCTTACTGCTATCTCCCTCTTGGCTATTGAGCAAATTTCCGAATCGTTCCCACGACGCAATATCATCCCATTCTCCTGCCGTTAGTTGACCAGCCTGCACGTCTTTATCCGGAGAGTCATAGCCCCGTTTACCGCCCTTTTTCTCCCGAGTTGGGGGCACAGGCTCCGTACTTCTATCTTCAGAGATTTGGCTCTTACTTTCTGACTTATTACTTAACAAACGATCAGCATCACCGCTAGACGGACTATTTGCCGATTCACTACTTATTCTGTTCTCACGACTAGCTGTGTTTGAGTTATCTGCCGAGGAAGAACATGCACTAAGCAAGAGAACAATTACGAGCAATAGAGCGATTACCCAGCTCCCGCCTCCTCCGAATCTTTTTCTGCTTGACCCATTGAACGAATGACCGATCTTCATTCCTTCAGCCCCTTATATTTGTATTTGCTAATCTGACGTAGATCGGTTTACAATTGTTGCATGAGAACGCCGTTTTAAATAGAAATGATTTACAGATGAAGCATGGAAATTTCGTTTGACTGCATTGGGCTTGATTGACAAGGAGGACTAACAACGTGGAAACATTCGAAATAATCAACATTGAAATAACGTTCCAGCAGGGCACAACACAGCTCGATTTCACTTCGGCAGAGCTTGTACGTGTAACAGAATTCGGTAGTCGATTATGGTATGTCGATATTAACGGCGTGGTCGACCATGAGCTATTGAAATGGTTTGGACAGAGCCAAAATATAGAGGTACAGCTTGCAGCTGTAGCAAAAAGTGGACAAACCTTCCGCGGCAAAGGCTATCTTCATCCAAATGAGCAGCATCAGGCCGCAGCAATTCGCGGAGACGACGAGCTGCAAGAACAGTAATACAAGAGAACTCAAACGAAACGAGCATACACCATCCTTAGCGGCGTAAGCTCGTTTTTACGGTGAAATGTAAGAAAGGGCAGCTCGTATAAGTCAAATTCATGACTTAGTCGAACTGCCCTTTGATCTGTTATTTACTGTGAGCAATTTCCGGAGTTGTCAGACGGTCGTAAAATTCTACGCCCTTATCTTTGTCAGCCGAATCACGAAGCGCCATCGCCGAACGTGGATGCTCGTCCAAAATTCCTGTAATCATATATGGGATGATATAACCCCACTCTTCCTTCTCGCGAAGTGGAATCATAAACTTCTCGATCATGTCCAGTACAGGTCTAATGTTGTACTTCGTATTTTGCAAATGAGCTACAAGCAATTCCGTATTACAGTTTCCAGCAGCGCGGCCCATTCCATATACGGAAGAATCAAGCAGCTCAACACCGTTCTCTGCAGCAATTAGAGTATTAGCGAAAGCAAGCTGCATATTGTTATGCGCATGAACGCCTAGACGTTTGTTCGGCAAATTTTTACGGAATTTTTCTACAAGATAACTCAAATCATTCGGCTTCAAGCTGCCATAAGAATCAACGATGTACACAACATCTACAACACTATCGTTGATCAATGTGAAGGCATCCATGAGTTGATTTTCCATAACATTAGAAAGCGCCATAATATTAATTGTTGTCTCATATCCGCGATCGTGGAATACTTTTACAAGCTCCAAAGCTTTATCTACATCTTGGATGTAGCAAGCAATACGGATAAGGTCAATCAAGCTCTCGCTGCGAGGCAGAATGTCGTTCTCATCTACGCGGCCGATATCAACGAGTGCAGATAGTTTTGTATTTCCTTTGTTAGGAATTACTTTTTTCAAGAAATCATCATCCAGAAAACGCCAAGGACCTGCACTTTCAGCGCCTTTGAGCAGCTTTGGAGAGTTTTTGTAGCCGATTTCCATATAATCGACGCCAGCTTCGTTAAGACTAGCATACAAATGCTGAACAAACTCGATACTAAAATCCCAGTTATTCACGAGTCCGCCATCACGGATCGTGCAATCAACAATTTTACAATGACTTGTTTTTGAGTGCATGCGTTAAACTCCTTTGATTATGAACATGAGTTCTTTTTCCCTATCATACTTGAAATGTATACGGAACGCAAAATAATATTGTCGTATTATGGCTTATTTAAAAGAGCTTCAGCCTCTTCCGATAAGCCCGCGAGGAACTTCTGCAGCTCCGGAATATCCGTTTTTTGACCATCCTCGTACATATAAAGCTGATCATCCGATAATGCTAGAAGCTCTAAGAAATGAGCGGAGAGCTGCCCTATTACAGAATCTGGCGACTCCTTTACCGTTTTCTCATAGCTTGCTTTCACTTCATCTAATATTTTATAGGATTCATAATCATAAACCAGCGTATTATAAGACCCATTTATATACATTTCTAAATAACGCGTCAAATATAAACTCTGAACCACTTCACGTTCCGGCGAGTCTTTGTATTGTTGTACGAAGGCTTCCGCCATGATCGCCCGCTTAGCTAGTTCATCCCAAGTAATCATTAATCCGCCGTCGCTAGCTGTAGGCTTATCTGATTCTACTGCACTTAAAATGATATAATCATTCATTTCCTTGGTGAGAGAGGCTTTATAACGTTTCTGAAAGCTATAATCAACGACGGGAAAGATAGAGCCTTCAACCGCTTCAAGTTTGTAGCCGCTATCGAAGGCTGTCCGTACGAGCTTTTTAACAGCCTCATCCTTTATCGTTTCCGCCGTTTCTTTCGTAATTGGCCATACTTCCTTAAGCAGCACAGCCTGGATATTCGGCTTAAAGAAAACGTCCTGTGCTGTCTCCAAACTTGCCGTATAATACGTATTCAGCTCTCGAACCATGATATCTGACGTTGCTTGATCAGCCTCATTAATATGCTCATTCAGAAAGCCGATAATATCCGCTGCTCCGTCAGCAGATTCCAACACAGCCTTGAATTGTATGAGCAGTTCCTTCTGGGTATCCTTTTCCACATCTGTACTCGGAGGATTAGTAACTTCCGTTGACGTTGTAGAAGTGTTTGTATTTTCCGGCCTGATTTCCTCATTATTACTGCATCCAGCCAAGACAATGAGTGTCGTCAGCGAAAATAGAGCCACCCTTTTTGTCCATTTGTTCTTTTTAGTATGACCATTTATTTGCATGCTTTATCCCACCCCTTTGTCTTCATCATAGCTATTTCAATGGCTGCTCTTCTCTTATAGACGAAACGTATACCGAAAATGTTTACAGCAAAAAAAACCACTTTCTCGTTTACACGTGAAAAGCGGTTTCCTCAGCTCTTAAATACAACCTTTATTTAACGAGCGATTGTGGCTCTTGACCGAAATGTCCAGAACGATTCTTCTTAGTTTGTAAATACTTCTCATTATATACGGACGAATTACCCCATAAAGGAACTCTCGTCGCGACGTTTAAGCCAGCAGATCTCATTGCCTCTACTTTTCGAGGATTGTTCGTAATAATCGATACCGGCAAAGCACGCAGCAGCTTTAATACGGCAATTGCTTCATCATAATTACGTGCGTCATCCGCAAACCCAAGCTCCGTGTTCGCATCAACGGTGTCCATCCCGTCCTCCTGTAATAAATAAGCGATTGCTTTGCTAAATAGACCAATTCCTCGTCCTTCGTGGTTAGCTAGATAGAATAGTGCTCCCGTACCGTGTGCCGTAATCATTCGCATAGACTGCTTCAATTGAAAGCCACAATCACAGCGTTCACTCCCAAAAATATCCCCCGTATGACATATACTATGCATCCGAATCAGCGCATCTGCATGATTCTCAAAATCACCATACACTAGCACACTCGATTGCTGCATATCAGCATAGGAGAAATGATTTAAATCTTCAATAAGCTCCTCGACCGATTGCTCTTCGCCCGCTTCCTTGCGAAGCCAGCTATACCAGTGGAACGTTTTCGTCTCACCGTCTACATCAACAGGTAAATTAATAGGTCCGACAACATAGATATCGCCCTGACCGTTTTCTATTCTTTTTATTTTATCCTTCAATATTGCAGAAATATTTGAATTAATCAAGCTGTTCACCTACTTTAGTTGAATGGAATATTAAAATTGCAGTGATAAATAACTAAGTGTACCAAACTCATAGCTGCGATAAATGACTTTGGGCGCTGTTGCAGCATTGCCGCTGCCCATTGCTATATATAAAGGTACGAAATGTTCAGCACGAGGTACTGCCATTTTAGCATGCGGCGCAAGTTTTTCATATTGAAAAAGGGATTTTAAATCCTGAATGCTCATTTTATCAATTAACCATTGATCAAACTCAAGTGCCCAGCTTTCCGCTTCCTTCTGTCCCCAATTTACTGCTCGTAGATTGTGTACCGTAACGCCGCTTCCGATCAGCAAAATATTCATTGCGCTTAAACTTCGCAGTGCTTCACCAATTCGATACTGTTCCTCCGCAGGTCGGAATGGGTTTACAGATACTTGAACAACAGGAACATCTGCCATCGGAAACATATGCTTCAGCATCGTCCATGAGCCATGATCAAGTCCGCGCTCTGTGTCAAATGCTGTCTCTATGCCCTTATCGTTCAAGAGCTTCCCTACTAGAGCAGCGATTCTTGTGGATCCTTTTGCCGGATATTTCTGCTTGTAAAGCTCATCTGGAAATCCATAAAAATCATATATCGTTTCATATTCATCGTCCTTCGATGAAATGGTTATCTCTTCTGTTTCCCAATGCGCTGTAAAAATTACGATTGCACTCGGCTGCAGCTTAGCCCCCGTTTGCTGAAGAAATTGACTATATTCATTTTGTTCAATGGCTAGCATAGGTGAGCCATGTGCCAAAAATAATGGATTCATAATTGATGCCCCCTYATGTTACTTACTATTTGTAACTAATTATACTTTCATCACTAAACGTAGTCAAGTTATTAACAATACTGAGGTTTGCTTGTATAAATAAGTTATTGAAGTTATAATTAGAAGGAATTAAAAAGAGGTGATATGCATGGAACAGCCAACCCTTTGTCCCCGTTTCCAGAAGGGAATGGACTTGATTAGCAAACGTTGGACCGGCCTAATCATAAATCAACTATTAGCTGGGCCGCAGCGCTTCTGTGCTGTTCAGTCCGCATTACCGATTAGCGGCAGACTATTGTCTGAACGCTTCAAGGAACTGGAAATTGAAGGGATAATTGACCGTCAGGTCTATCCAGAAATACCTGTTCTCATTGAATATTCGTTAACCGAGAAAGGCCGAGCGCTTGAGCCGATTATTCGCGAAATTCAAGCTTGGTCTCAGGATTGGATAGCGCCTTCAGATAAAGCTTGATACGATCTCAAGCCATTAAACAGACCAATCCGTCTTCGGTTTGGTCTGTTTAATGGTTTACAAACGGTGTAAAGCGATTTAAAATATAAGAACAAACCAAAAAACGCTGAATTTTTCGATTGAAAAAACGGGGGAACCAACGCGAACTTGTAGTTTTTACATTCGCAAGGGGTGAATCCGGGGATTTGTAACCCTGGTAGGGCATTCTCTCTAGCCCGAATCCGACAGCTAACCTCGTAAGCGGAAAGAGGAGAGGTTTATTTATGTTTTGTCAATCTTCTAACCAAGTACCCTTTTTTGCTGAACAGTCCCCTTCTTTATCGGTCTCTCGAATTGAGTTGTTCGTAATCCCCGCTCTCGCAATCGATTCCGCAGGCTTTCGCGTGTGTCTTCGAGTAACAAGCAACCAGGGTTATGGTTGGAGTGAGCTCTTTGTAAATGACAACGAGGATATGTTCGACTTGGATCGCTGTAGTGATCTGCTTGTTTCCTTCATTGGCAGTATCGTTCTTTCTACTTTGAACGATTACCATTATGACAAGACTAATCAAGACGGTCGCATATTTAACTGTTTTACAGATGCGGTCAATCACATTGCTGCTCTAACTGCCGATTCAGCTCAAATCGTTAATGAGTCCGAAGAATTTGTGTTAAGACAACGGGCTATCCATTATGTATCGTTGAATTAACTGAAAATTTCGTCAAAAAGGCCACTCAGGTCCTTTGGTTCATAATGAACCAAAGTCGGCCCGAGTGGTTTTTTGATGGCATTTTACAAGAAGATAGCTGTTAGCTATCTCCTTAATCGCAGAAACAATCGTTTCTCTGAGCTATATAAATACTTATAAAAATGAAAACTTAAAAATAATTATCTATTGATAAATTTCACAGTGAAACTTGAACAGCACTCTCTCTTACTTGGTAAGTCGCCAGCATCATGTTGCGAAGCGATGCAACGGTCTCTTCCATGCCGCGTGTTTTCAAGCCGCAGTCTGGATTGATCCAGAAGAGGGTAGGATCGAGCACCTTAAGCGCACGGTTGATCATGCTGACCATCTCCTCAACGGACGGTACACGAGGGCTATGAATGTCATATACACCTAGACCAATACCTTGGTCGTACGTATTCTCCTCAAAGCTGTGAATTAGTTCACCATGGCTGCGAGATGTCTCAATGGATATAACGTCTGCATCAAGCGCTAGAATCGAGTCAATAATGTCATGGAATTCACAATAGCACATATGCGTATGAATTTGTGTCGTGTCACGAACATCTGCTGTTGACAGGCGAAATGCATGTACTCCCCATTTCAAGTAAGCATCCCACTCACTCCGTTTAAGCGGTAGTCCTTCACGCAAAGCAGGCTCATCGACTTGAATCATTTCAATACCCGCTGCTTCAAGCGCCTTTACTTCCTCAGACAGAGCCAGTGCAATTTGGTAAGCTACTTGTTCTCGTGTAATGTCGTTTCGTGGGAATGACCAGTTCAAAATCGTAATAGGTCCAGTCAGCATTCCTTTTACAGGCCTGTTTGTTAGTGATTGTGCATATACACTTTCCGTTACAGTCATTGGCTCTTTGAATATAACATCTCCGTAAATAACCGGCGGCTTCACGCAGCGTGAGCCGTAAGATTGTACCCAACCGTTACGTGTAAACGCGAATCCACCTAGTTTTTCACCGAAAAATTCAACCATATCCGTACGTTCAAATTCACCGTGAACAAGAACGTCGATGTTAAGCTCTTCTTGAATCTCTATCCAATGCTTAATTTTTTCATTAATGAAGGAAGTATAATCTGCTGAGCTTAGCTCGTTTTTTCTCCACTTTTGTCTAGCTTGACGTACATCCAGCGTTTGTGGAAAGCTGCCGATTGTCGTCGTCGGCAAAAATGGGAGCTGCCATTTCTGCTGCTGAACCTTCTGTCTCTCCGCAAAAGGCTTCTGTCTAGTAGAAGTATGTGCTGCAATAGCCGCTGCATCTACTGCCTTGCTATTACGAGCGGGAGACACCGACAAGTTGTGAATTTTTTCTTTGTTCTGCTTAAGCTCTTCTGCAAAAGAACCTGAAGCTGTTGTATTCGCGGAGTAGGCAACTGCGCTCAGCCATACGATTTCATCCAGCTTCTCTTCGGCAAATGCGAGCGCATCGCGCAATTCTGAAGGCAGGTTCGTTTCGTTTTTTGCCGTAACTGGGACATGGAGCAAACTGGT
>NZ_JBFUHJ010000125.1:0-13835 GCF_056402455.1 Paenibacillus sp. P4_A7
AGATAGGTTAGATAAATCTATCCTTTTACTGCATCAATTACATAAAAGAGGACTTGAATTTAAATTTTCTATTTACGGTATAACGGAAGAACAATATCTGACTGTACTCCCTGAAGATAAAGAAATCATCCAGGAACTAAAAGGCAAAATCTATTTCTATGGTTTCTTAGAGAATACAATGATTAGGTTGAATATACAACAATCCGATTTTACTTTGTTGCTAAGGGAAGAAAATAGAATAACTAATGCGGGATTTCCTACTAAATTTACAGAAAGCATAATGAGTGGAACACCAGTTATTACAACAAAAACTAGTGATCTAGAGAATTATTTAGTTGAAGGTAAGAATGGATTTTTTATCACAATAGATGACAATAATGTTGCACTAGATAAATTGGAAAAAATACTAAAGAGTGACCGAGGAGATATCGAAAAATTAAAGAAATATTGCAAAGAATCTAGGGTGTTTGATTTAGATAATTGGGTGGAAGAATCTAAATCCTTTTTTGAAAAAGTCTAAAATTTTTCTAGGAAGTGAGCGTTGCAGAGTGAATGAGAATCCAGTTGTAATGATAACTTTTATAGAAGGAGGAGAAAATGGAGGCCCTTATATTAGCCATAAGCGGATTATGGAAAGTGAGCTTAATATAAAGTACGATTTTGTCCCATTAATTATGCCCAAAGGACGTCTAGGATTGTTAAATTTAAAGGTCATCAATCAGTTAAGAAAAGATATTTTGAAGTGTAAACCAGATATTGTTCATATTGGAGGTTTGCAGCTAGCTGGTTTTCATTTTGCTTTAGCTTGTAAACTAGCAAAAGTATCAAATACCATCGTGGCAGTTCATGGAAGTAGTTCAGAAGCACTCTATTTTTCAAACCTTAAAAAAAGGATATTGAATATGCTCGAGGCCATTACTTTACGAATTACATCAGCATCGTATGGAGTTAGCGAATATGTTGCTAACTGGAATATCATTTATAGAAATTCAAAAAAAAGGTATGGATGTATATACAACTTGCCACCACTTTTAGTTGAGGACAACAAATCAATTTTATCCATCAGAGAAGAATTGGGCATTGATGAAGATGAGATAGTTATAACCTCAACCGGAAGGATAACACAAGAGAAGGGGTTTGATATATTAGCAGAAACAATTAGAAAATTACATAGTACTAAAAAAATCAGATATATTATAGTCGGTAATGGTGAATATTTCAAAACTATGCAAGAAGAGTTGTCGAAAGAAATTGAAGCCAAAACAGTTTTTTTATTAGGGTATAGGAATGATATAGACAGAATTTTGTCTGGGAGTGACATATTTGTTTTATGTACACTACACGAAACACTAAGCATTTCACTTTTAGAGGCAGCAAAACATGGATTACCGCTCGTCGCTACTGATGTAGGTGGAATTCCTGAAATCGTTAAACATGAATTTAACGGTTTATTGACCGAAAAAGACAGCAGTAATTCAGTAGGGATAGCATTAAATGATTTAATTGAAGATGAAGAAAAAAGAAGAAGGCTAGGAGTAAATGCAATGAAACACATTGAAGATTTATTTTCGAGTGAAGATATCCTTGGAAGAATTCATAATATGTACAGGGGTATAATTAATGAATAAATTTGAAGAGCAGACAGTAGATAAAAATATAAAAAGTGGAAGTTTAAGTTGGATATTTTCGACTTTATTTATAATTTTACAAATTCAATTTACTATTGAATCTGCTTCAGGCTCATTGCGTTGGGGAAAAGAAATAATAACCATTGGTTGGCTCGCATTTATTCTAGGAGTATTCATATATTTCTTTGTATTTAAAGGAATCAAGATTAAAACTTCGAGCATACTATTTTTTTTATTAATATCCAGTATAAATCTAATTTCAATATTAATACATCAAGATTTTTATTTTGAAAACTTTCTTTTTATAAATGCTGTAATATCAGGATTCTTGATTTCTAATATTATTACTAAAGAAGAATACCTGAGAGGATATGTAAATGCAATTGTTTTTTATTCAATTTTTTCTATAGTTGCGACATATATTATTTTGCCATTACATATGAGCGGGATGTTTGCGTTTTTCCCTACATACGAAAATGTACTAGGTACGCCATTTGTTGATATGTGGCTATCATATTCTGTAGGTTGGGATGGAGTTATGCGAAATCAGGGAATATTTAGGGAACCTGGTGTATTCCAATTCTATATATTGGTTGCGTTATCAGTGGAGATGTTCTTTTTGAAACACCGATATAAAAATATTTGCATTATGATATTAGCAGTGACCCTAATAACTACTTTTTCAACTGTTGGTTTAATGTGTATGGTTCCATTATTACTCTTTTATGTGTTAAAAACTAAGCAGAAATTAAGAGTAAAGGATGTTGTCATATTAATAGGAATTTTTATTGTTGCTTATATGACATCAAAATCTAATGATGATATATTTMTTAGATTAAATAGTTCTTTTAGTAAACTTGTTGAGGGAAACGACAATATCTCATTTAAGGTTCGTTTCGAAAGTATAATTAACAATATTAAGATGTCATTTTATAATCCTATATTCGGTAGCAGTTTTGTAAATGGATTTCACTATATACAACGCAACTTTAATTCTTACGGTACTAATGATATAACAGGAACTTTCTTTTCATTTATCATGGCCTTAGGATATCCAATAGGTATACTAATAATGGTTAATTTTTATAGATTCTGCAGTTTTATAAATAGAGATATCATTGTTACTATCGCTATATTCACTGTAATGTTTATATCGATAAATACTCAAAATTTAGTTTACAGCACTTTAATTTGGACATTTCTATTTATTCCTTATGCGAGTAGTAAAAAAGTGTGCGATTGATTAGATTAATACGCTCCGTTATTACTTATAGTAAGTTAATAGATCAACGTTTCTAAATAGGGTGTCGGACAAGATAAGCTGGTTAGAATTGCGAAGAATCAGAAACTATGAAAGTACCTTTAACTACGAAGTAAAGTGGGTAGTGATAGGATTAGGGGAGAAGATAGAGGTATATTAAAATGATTTTATATTATCGTAGGTTATAAGAGCAATTGACTCTTTTATAAAATTGCTCCTAGTAAATTAGGAGGCTACTAAATGGACAACAAAATAATAAAGTATATAGCTTTTTATGAACATGCCCAAAAAAGTAATGAAAATAGACAAGCAAGTTTGGCTGCTATTAATAAGATTGATTATATTTGTAGTGCTTTAATTAGAAATCAATACTCGGTTGAAATTATATCTCCTAGCTGGACAAATAATATAAAGGGCATGTATAGGGGCAGTGTTATTGATATAAGTGAAAATGTAACTTTGAGAACCTTTTTTTCTTTTGGCACAAAAAATAGGATCTTAAAATTAATAAAGTACGTACTCTCAATAATTTTATTAACAACTTTTTTGATTAAAAATACTAAAAAAAACGAGCAAATTATTGTATATCACTCTGTAATTTTATCATTACCTATTAGGATTGCGAAATGGATCAAAGGATTTAAGGTTATATTAGAGGTAGAAGAAATATATCAGGATATACAATCGATCTCAAGTTATATGAAAAGTGACGAATATAAAGCATTTGATAGTGCCGATAAGTTTTTACTTTCAACCGAACTTTTGAATAAAAAAATAAATTCTGTAAATAAGCCTAATTTAGCAATATACGGTGCTTATTATGTGGAAAAAGAAATAAAAGCTGAGTTTGAAGACGATAATATACATGTGGTATATGCTGGGACATTTGATCCTAGAAAGGGCGGGGCTCAACTAGCTATTGATACTGTAGAGTATTTACCTAATAACTATCACATTCATATTATTGGGTTTGGTACAGAAGAACAAACTGAGGATATTCGAAAGCAAATTGAAGAAGTTTCATTAAAATCAGTAGCAACTATAACATACGATGGATTATTTCATGGAGATGAATATATTCAGTTCATGCAAAAATGTGATATTGGTCTAAGTACCCAGATACCAAATGGTAATTATATAGATTCATCATTCCCATCAAAAATATTATCATATATGGCCAATGGGTTAAATGTTGTAACTGTATATATAGAAGCTATAAAAATATCGGATATAGGTAATTATGTTTATTATTTCGAAGAATACGATCCTAAAAGCATTGCAAAAGTAATTATGTCTGTAAATATTAGTGGTTCAAACAGCAATAAAAAAATTATAAGAGATTTAGATAATGAGTTTTTGAAGAAAATCGATAACTTACTGGAGTACTCAAATGTTTGAATTTATTGCTAAGTTGAAGAGAAACTTTAACAAAAACGAAAACAGTAGAATAATAATCAACAATATATTTGGCTCGTTTGTAATAAAGGGCGGAGCGCTGATTGTATCACTACTGACGTTACCTGCATATATAAGATACTTTGATAATCAGTCTGTAATTGGCGTCTGGTTTACGGTGTTGTCAGTATTATCATGGGTTTTAACATTTGACTTAGGTATAGGCAATGGGCTTAGAAATCAATTAGTTCCATTGTTAGTAAATAAAGATCAACTTAGAATGAAAAAATATATATCATCTGCCTACATAATAATTGGGATAGTAGTTGTAGTGATTTCATTGTTATCACTTATAGCTATCCAGTTTATTGACTGGAACATATTCTTTAATATTCCTAGTGAATTAGTACCTATAAAATCTCTTAGAATTACTATTTCTATAATATTTATTGGAATAATGTTGCAATTTTTTTTGAAATTAATTACATCGATTCTTCATGCATTGCAAAAATCAGCACTTAACAATTTATTGGGATTACTAAGCAGTATATTTATTCTATGTTTTGTTTCGATAGCAAAACCAGATGAGATTTTGTCAAGTTTAGTTCTATTAGCGATAGTATATGTCTTTGCTATAAACATACCTTTATTGCTTGCAACAATTGTTGTTTTTTCTAAAAGTTTAAAAGAATGCAGACCAGAAGTTAGAAGTTTCAGTATCGAATATGCCAAAGAGGTTATAAAATTAGGCGGTTTGTTTTTTTGGGTTCAAATTATGTATATGGTTATAGTAACAACAAATGAGTTTATAATAACGTGGCTTGTAGGCCCTGACCAGATTGTTGAATACTTAATTTATAATAAACTGTTCTCTTTGKTAGGTACACTATTTATTTTAGCATTGACTCCAATATGGTCGGCAGTATCAAAAGCAATTGCAGAAAAAAATTTTTTATGGATTAAGAATCTCTATAAAAAATTAATCTTAATGACTGTATTAGCTATAATATTTCAATTTAGTTTAATACCATTCTTGCAATATATTATTAATATATGGCTTGGTGATGATGCAATCCAAGTTAATATTCTCTATTCAGTAATTTTTTCCGTATACGGGAGCATTTTTATTTGGAGTGGAGTCTTGTCTAGTGTAGCAAACGGTTTCGGTCATTTAAAAACGCAGAGTATTTTTTTTACAATAGGGGTTGTATTAAAGTTTCCTTCAGCATGGTTTTTCATAGAAGTGTTTGATTCATGGATTGGAGCAGTATTAGCAAACATAGTAGCACTAAGTATGTATTGTATCGTTCAACCAATTTGGATTAATAAAGTCATTAATAAGAGGGAAGTAGGAGATGAACGTTATGTTTAAAAATAAGACATTACTAATAACAGGTGGAACAGGTTCTTTTGGTAACGCAGTGATGAAAAGGTTCTTAGATACTGATATAAAAGAAATTCGTATTTTTTCTCGTGATGAAAAGAAACAAGATGATATGAGGAAGCTATATAAAGACGATAAGCTAAAATTTTATATAGGTGATGTTCGAGATTTAAGTAGTGTTAAGAATGCAATGTATGGGGTCGATTATATCTTTCATGCAGCAGCATTAAAACAAGTCCCTTCTTGTGAGTTTTTTCCATTAGAAGCTGTGAAGACCAATGTAATAGGAACAGATAATGTATTAACGGGTGCAATTGAATCCGGAGTGAAGAAAGTGATTTGTTTATCTACAGATAAAGCAGCTTATCCGATAAATGCGATGGGGATATCCAAAGCAATGATGGAAAAGGTGTTTGTATCTAAAGCAAAGACAGTAGACCCTAATAAAACACTCATTTGCGGTACTCGTTATGGAAATGTTATGGCTTCAAGAGGCTCAGTAATTCCTCTGTTTATTGAGCAAATTAAAAGTGGATTACCTATAACAATTACAGATCCCAATATGACTAGATTTTTAATGAGCCTTGAAGAAGCGGTAGAGTTAGTAATATTTGCTTTCGAAAATGCTGTAGCAGGAGATATAATGGTGCAGAAATCTCCAGCATCTACAATTGGAGATCTAGCACAATCAATCAAGGAGTTATTCAATGCAGACAATGAGATAAAAATTATCGGAACACGTCACGGGGAAAAATTATATGAAACTCTTCTAACAAGGGAAGAGCATGTTGTTGCAAAAGACCTGGATGGATATTATAAAGTACCAGCTGATAATAGAGATTTAAATTATGATAAGTATTTCGTAGAAGGCAGTCAAAAGTTATCATCTGAGGACGAATATAACTCTCATAATACTGATAGACTATCAATTGAACAGATTAAAGATAAGCTGCTGATGCTAGATTATATTCAAGAAGAACTGAGAGGTCGGGGGTAACATGAATATATTAGTTACTGGTTCCAAGGGGTTTATTGGTAAAAACCTCATTGTTGAGTTAAGAAATCGGAACTTTACTAACATATTAGAATATAGCAGTGATACAAGTGACTTATTATTAGATACGTACTGTAAAGATGCTGATTTTGTCATTCATCTTGCAGGAGTAAATCGACCCCAGGATCAATCGGAATATATGGACGGTAACTATGGTTTTACATCAAAATTAATAGACAGACTAAAAAAACACCAAAATTATTGCCCAATCCTTGTGTCATCGTCAATTCAAGCTTTATTAAACAATCCATATGGCATAAGTAAGAAAGCCAGTGAGGATCTACTTTTAGAGTATAGTAAAGAAACAGGTGCAAGAGTGCTAGTATATAGACTTCCAAACGTATTTGGAAAATGGTGCAAACCTAATTACAACAGTGCAGTAGCAACATTTTGTCATAATATTGCTCATAATCTACCCATAACTATGAAAAATCCTGATATTGGTATGAGCTTAGTTTATATAGATGATGTAGTTGAAGAAATGATTAACGTACTATATGGTAATGAAAACTTAAATAGGCAATACTGTGAGATATCTGAAGTTCATGAGATTACTCTTGGTGAAATTGTAGAGTTAATTTATACATTTAAGAATAGTCGTGAAAGCCGTTTGGTACCTGAGTTATCTAATAGTTTTGTGAAAAAATTATATAGTACATATTTGAGCTACTTACCCAAAGATCAGTTTAGTTATGATTTGAAGATGAACGTGGATCATAGAGGTTCTTTCACAGAATTTATTAAGTCACCAGATAGGGGACAAGTCTCTGTGAACGTATCTAAGCCGGGTATAACAAAAGGGAATCACTGGCATCATACTAAAAATGAAAAGTTTTTAGTAGTGAGTGGAACTGGGGTAATTCGATTCAGGTTAATCGGTACTAATGATGTTATTGAGTACGGTGTATCTGGTGAAAAGCTAGAGGTGGTTGATATACCAGTTGGGTATACACATAATATTGAGAATCTTGGAAATACTGATTTGATTACCATCATGTGGGCAAATGAGTATTTTGACTCAAATAGACCTGATACCTATTATGAGGAGGTTTAGAAGTAATGAAGAAGCTCAAGGTAATGACAGTCGTAGGTACAAGACCAGAGATTATAAGATTATCAGCGGTAATAAATAAACTAGAAGAATCCAGTGCAATCGAACATGTTCTGGTTCATACAGGTCAGAACTATGATTATGAGTTGAATGAAGTGTTTTTTAATGATTTCCATTTAAAAAAACCAGGTTATTTTCTTAATGCTGCTACAGGTACCGCCGTTGAAACTATCGGTAATATTTTAGTGAAAATCGATCCTGTTCTAGTTGATGTTAAACCGGATGCTCTTTTAGTTCTTGGTGATACAAATAGCTGTTTATGTGCAATTGCAGCAAAAAGAAGACAAATACCAATTTTTCATATGGAAGCAGGAAATAGATGTTTTGATCAAAGAGTACCTGAAGAAACAAACAGGAAGATTGTAGATCATCTTGCTGATGTTAATCTTACATATAGTGATATAGCAAGAGAGTATTTGTTAAAGGAAGGACTGCCTGCGGATAGAATTATTAAAACTGGAAGCCCAATGTTTGAAGTGCTTAATTCTAGACAAGATGATATTGAAAAATCTAAAGTGCTTGAAGATCTAGATCTTCAACAAGGTGGGTATTTTGTAGTATCTGCACATAGAGAGGAAAATATTAATTCTGATAGAAATTTCTTTGATCTGGTTAATAGTTTGAACTCGATAGCAGAGAAATATGGAATTCCACTTATTGTGAGCACCCATCCTAGGACTAGAAATCAGATTATTTCTAAGGGTGTGAAGTTTAATCCATTAGTAAGAATATTGAAGCCTTTAGGATTTAACGATTATATAAAACTTCAAATTAAATCAAAGGCTATATTGAGCGATAGTGGAACTATTAGTGAAGAGGCATCAATTTTGGGCTTAAAAGCTCTGAATATTAGACAAGCACATGAACGTCCTGAAGCTATGGAAGAAGCCTCGGTGATGATGGTAGGTTTAAATACAGAAAGAATATTGCAAGGATTAGAGATATTAGAAACGCAAGAGGTAAACACTTTAAGGTTAGTTAAAGATTATAGTATGCCGAATGTATCTGATAAGGTGTTAAGGATATTGTTATCTTACACCGATTATGTGAACAGAGTTGTTTGGAATGAATGATTCAGCAGCTCAGTGAAATCACGATTAAAGGTAAACCCAGAGACATACTTAGCTGTTCTAATTCTATTTTATACAACGAGAAAGGAAAAATACTATTATGTACAAAATAGCAGTTGCAGGAACAGGATATGTTGGTTTAGTAGCGGGTGTTTGTTTTGCTGAAGTTGGCCATAAAGTGATTTGTGTTGATATTGATGAAAACAAAATTAACATAATGAAGTCCGGAATTTCCCCCATTTATGAATCTGGACTAGAAGAATTAATGAAACAAAACATCTCGAATGGAAGAATTCACTACACAACGGACTATGCTGCCGCTTATAAGGATGCTGATGTCATATTTATAGGTGTTGGTACACCTGAACAAGCAGATGGTTCAGCTAATCTTTCTTATATAGCAACTGTTGCTAGGCAAATTGCTGAAACGATAGAGAAGGATTGTCTTGTAGTAGTAAAATCCACTGTCCCAGTAGGAACTAATGATAAGGTCGAACAGTTTATTCAAGATTTTCTGGTGAATGATGTTCGGGTAGAAGTAGCCTCTAACCCAGAGTTTCTTGCGCAAGGATCAGCGGTACATGATACTCTTCATGCAGAGAGAATTATTATTGGAACCGAGAGTACATGGGCAGAGGATTTATTGAAAAAAATCTATGAGCCATTTAATCTACCCATTGTATCCGTGAACAGAAGATCGGCAGAAATGATTAAGTATGCATCTAATGATTTTCTTGCGCTCAAAATTTCCTATATGAATGATATAGCTAACCTTTGCGAGTTAGTAGGTGCAGATGTTCAGGATGTTGCAAGAGGAATGAGCTTTGACGAGAGAATTGGAAGTAAGTTTTTAAATGCAGGAATTGGTTATGGAGGATCCTGTTTTCCTAAAGATACAAAAGCTTTGGAGTACTTGGCAAGACAGCACGGTTACGATTTAAGAACTATTAAAGCCGCTATTGAAGTCAATAAAGATCAAAAGACGATGTTGTATAAAAAAGCAAGCCAAAGACTTATTACCTTTAATGGTCTTAAAATTGCAATTTTGGGATTGACCTTTAAACCTGGAACGGATGACTTGAGGGAAGCTGCATCACTTGAAAATATTCCTTTACTACTAGAGCAAGGTGCCAATGTTTTTGCTTATGACCCTATCGGCGCAAACAACTTTTCAAAGCTCCTTCCTGAAGGACGAATTGGCAGGGGAAGTATTAAATATGTTTCAAACGTAGATGAGGCTCTGGATGAGGCAAATGTATGTTTTATCTTTACAGAATGGTCTGAAATTAAAGAGGTAACACCTGAAACATACAAGAGATTAATGCGTATTTCTTTAGTTTATGACGGTAGAAATATATATGATGTAGAAGATATGAAAGCAGCAGGAGTGGAATATCATTCAATTGGCAGGCAGCCTGCTAAGAAAAATGGTATGAAGGAGTCTGATAACCTTGAATTACAAACAATTAGACACTAATAAAGTATATCTTATAACCGGCGCTGCTGGTTTTATTGGATACTTCTTATCCAAAAAGCTACTGGAAGAAGGATGTAGAGTAATAGGCATAGATAATGTGAATGACTACTATGATGTGAACCTTAAACATTCTCGCTTAGAGCAGCTTAAACCGTATGATAATTTTACTTTTATCAAAGGAGATATAGCTGACAAGTTGGAGATAGATAAAATATTTGAGAACTATAAACCCAATATTGTTGTCAATTTAGCAGCACAAGCGGGGGTTCGTTATTCTATCGAAAATCCGGATGTCTATATTCAGAGTAACATCATTGGATTTTATAATATTCTTGAAGCGTGCAGAAACCACCCTGTTGATCATCTTGTTTATGCATCATCTAGTTCGGTGTATGGAGCAAATAAGAAAGTGCCCTTTGAAGAGACTGATTCTGTGGATAATCCGGTATCTCTATATGCCTCTACAAAGAAGTCGAATGAGTTAATGGCACATACGTATAGTCATCTGTATAAGATTCCAGCTACAGGGCTTAGATTCTTTACGGTATATGGACCTATGGGACGTCCTGATATGGCCTACTTCGGATTTACTGACAAGTATTTTTCAAATGACCCTATTCAAATTTACAATGATGGTGATTTTGAAAATGATCTCTACCGAGACTTTACATATATAGATGACATTGTTACAGGAATTGAAAGATTAATAGTTACTCCCCCATCTTCTGAATCTGTTGCTCACAACATTTTTAATATTGGAAATAATAATCCTGAAAAATTGATGTTTTTTATAGAGACTCTAGAGAAGTCGTTAAGTAATGCTACAGGGCGAGAAGTTGCTTTTAAGAAAGTGTTTGAGCCTATTAAACCAGGAGATGTTCCAGCAACTTTTGCTTCAACAGACTTATTGCAAAGGGCAGTTGGGTATAAGCCAGGAACATCAATAGAAGTAGGTTTGCAGAAGTTTGCAGATTGGTATGTAAAGTATTACGGAATAAAGTAAACGGAACGGTGTTAAAAATAAGATTACCGTGATTCTAGTCCACCATTTATAGTTAGCCTGAGAGCCTAGTATATAAAGGTTAGGTTTAAGTTTGGTAAACTAGTAACGAACTGTAAACCAGAGTGCTAAAGGATAGATCCGTAATTTTGAAGTAGGTCGATGTAGAAGTTGAGTGAAGCAAGTAATATTTGGGATTTGTTAATTTKGTTCTGCCTAACTCTCTTGCAGCATCTTTAAACATGTTAGGTAATAAGTATGATTAGGTATCTAGGTTAATCTGAATAGTAGAATGACCTAGCCTATATTTAAATGTGGCCTAACACTCGATCATATACTAAATCGTGATAGACCTCTCTACTCGTTGTGTCACGTATATATTATGGAAAACGGTGAAGTGGTTAGATCTGCGATTTTGATGATGTTTCCAATATGATGTTATAGAATCATGTCAGCATATAAGAAAGGCAGGTGCTTCTACTTATCATCTGGCAATTAAAATATGGTAGGTGAAATAATGTCTCCTAATCTACAAGAAAATAACAAAAGCAAAAACTCCAAGCAAAAGCTGATCGTAATCATTGGCTCTCTCATTGTAATTGGAATCATATTGTTTGGCAGCATTAATTTGTATAACAAACTAAACAAGGTTAATGACCTAAACAATCGTATAACAGAGGTAGCAGAGACGGATAAGGAACAACCTTCAATAGATGATGAAGACAATAATACGGAGACGGGTACTAAAGCAACAGAATCCCCTAGCCCTACATCGGGCGTAGCGGAGGAGACACAACAGCCTGCAACAACCAAGCCTACGGCTCCTACAGCAACTAATACAGACGAAGTAGAACAACCTGAATCAACACCTGAAACCACTCCCAAAGAAATACCAACAACCAAACCTGATACTGCACTAGAAAAAGAGAAAAAAAAGAAAGAAATAGATGCCAAGGTTACAACAAACATGCATCAATTAGAGGCATCATGTCGAGCTGAGAGCAACAGCTTAGTTGAACAAATTAGTCAGGAGATAAGTGGAGATAGCGAATCTGCCCTGCAGGTGATTCAAGATAAATTTCTCTCCAAGATTACTAATGCTGAATCATCCTGTGATGCGCAATTCGATAAATTACTAAAGAGTGCCAAAGATGAATATAGCTCTTCAGGTATAAGCAACAAAAGCATGCCGGATTGGAGCACTCAGTATGCAAGCGCGAAGTCCGAGGCAAGAACAGCAGCGCTTAATGCAATTGCAAATGCGTTAAAATAATTACGCAAATAAATTCTAGGAGACATTATGAAAAAACGACGTTTACTCTCAGTTTTCATTATCATGGCTATGATTTCGTCTTTATTTGCATCTGTTGCATCGGCAGCGACCACAAATACAACAATCAAGACTAAAACGCAGTCTATTAATCTCCTGTTCGATGGACAAGCGCTTAAGCTTCCGGACGAGCAATACTCGTTCATTTATATGGGTCGCACTTATGTACCGATACGTTACATTTCCTATGCGCTGCAAAAATCAGTGAAATGGGACCCTGCCAAGTCTACCGCTTCAATTTCGAACCCAACGGAAGAGGAATTGGCTGATCTGAAGAAGCAGCTTCAAAACGCTATTACGAATAACAAGAAGTCGCAAGCAAATGTTGAAATTGCAGTTAAACAAATGAAAGCGACTCTAGTATTCGATGGAAAAGCAAAGACTGTACCAGCAGGTCAATTTTTGTTTAATTATAAAGGTTCAATTTATGTTCCTTTACGGTTCTTGTCCGAATCAGTTGGAGTAACTATAGATTGGGATCCAGTAACGAAGACAATTAGCAGTGAGTCGAAGGCCTATCGTGATGAGCAGGCAGGTGGTGGATCTGGAAAACCGGATGAGGGTGGAAATGGTAGTGGTGGTGGACCTACAACTGGTGGACCTGGCGGTGGCCCGGGTACAGTTGAGCCGAAGCTTACGTATGAGGAGATTACATCAGACGCCCAAACGAAGCTTACAACGCTTCGTAATAGCTGTATGAAGACAATAGATGATCTTTTCGTGCAATACTTGAATGCAGATCCCGCCGGGAGAGCGGCAATAAAGGCTCAGGGCTTGCAAGAGGTTGACAGCTGCTCGTCGAAGTTTGAGATCATAATGACGGATACTACTGCAATGCTCACAAAGAACGGATTCAGCACAGCAATTATTGCTGAGTATCGAGCCACGTTCAATAAAGAGCTTGATGCAGGACGAGAGCTTGCCGAACAACTAGGCTAGTAGAGAGATTTATAATCAAACTTATAATCCCTGACCTTTGTAGTTGGGGATTTTTTGTGTTCATTAAAAAATACGTTTTCGCTTATTTTTTTTAAATTTGTACCAATAATGTCCGTTTTCATCTTTAAATATTCGAATGCCAAACCATTTTAATGGAGTTTGCAATTCAGTGAACATCATATAACC
>NZ_JBFUHJ010000126.1:0-13281 GCF_056402455.1 Paenibacillus sp. P4_A7
ATGATATGCAGGGCGCTCATGAAATGTTGGAATTAGGCGGTGAAATCCACGATCCGTTTTTGGTAAACAAGTGGTGGAAACAACAAGAAGGCGTCACTGCATCCGAACTCATACCATTTAGAGACTTATCAGGAGCAATCCATAACGGTAAAGAAATACCTAATTTAGGTTTATATATGATGAATACACCTGGGCTGCCTGCTAAAGTAGATAAGCCGATCTTTGCACAAGGGGAAGCAAGCTTGAAGCCGGAACCGGGTTTTATATGGATACCCACTTCCATGGCAAAAACCTATGGAATTGCTATCGGGGATCGTGTTGGATTCAGAACGGGGATCAACGATTTCGAGTTGAAGGTATCAGGCATTGTAGTTGATATTCCTTATGGTGGACCATTCACAATATCTGCTCGTGTTTGGATGAATGGTCAAGATTATGAGAAGCAGCTAGAATCCATGCAAGGAAAAGAAAAGTATATGATGGGCCTGCGATTTGATGATTATAGCAAGGAAAGCGGTTATTGGAATCGTTTTGAGGAGTATTTTGGTGTTCCTTTTATGGAAGCTAAAACCGATTTTGCTTCCATATCTTCCTTTTATCTTATTCTTAATATGATCATTGGGTTCGTGATGAGTTTTCTTGGTGTCGTAATGATGTTTATTGCGGTATTTACCATTGGATTTACTATCTCAGATGCTATTTTGTCCAATTATAAAACGATCGGTGTTTTAAAATCTTTAGGTTTGTCTTCACGGCAAACAATAGGTACCTATGTTATTCAATATGGGATTCTTGCTGTTATAGGTATTATCCCCGGATTGATTGCCAGCAGCTTCGTATCACGAGTTATTATAGAAAGCTCACTTTCTTTTTTGAAAACGGGAGATTCGATGCTTCCTATACGAGAGAGCAATATGGGCATTATCATCGGCGCGTCTTTACTTATAATCATTCTGTTATGCGTATGGTTCTATGCGAATAAAACCAGATCGATACAGCCGGTGCAAGCCATCAGATATGGAATGTCAGAAGCGGATAATAGTAAACTGACCAGAAGATTAGGCAAAACTGGTACAAATAGAATGGGATTTCAGCGTTTCCCAGTCATATGGATAATTGGTCTAAGAGCTATTTTGAAAAGTATAAAGGGTTCTTCCCTCATGCTGATGCTAGCAGTCGTAACGTCAGCTGTACTCGTTATAGGGTTTGTCCTAATAAATAGTATTCTTTCGATTAATCAAAATTCACAGTTGTGGGGATATGATGACTCCAATATTGCAGTCAATATTTTTAATAAGTCCGCACTTTCTCGTGCTGATTTTGAGAAGGATGTATTATCCGATCCAAGAGTGAAAAACATYGGATGGGCTGGGTATGCAAACAGCGTATTCCCTTCTGTAAAGACAGCAGACTCTAAAAAAGAAAATACAGAGCCTCTAAGTATTCAGATGACTGTCATCGATGGAAAATATACTGATCTTGGTTTCACTACAGCAAGAGGACGTGATCCTCAGAATAAGAATGAGATATCTCTGGGCGTTAACGTAGCGAAGTATTTAAATAAGGAAATAGGCGATGTAGTCGAGGTATATATTCAAGGTAAGAAGCATAATCTGACCATCTCCGGTATTTATCAATCCATATCAAATATGTCCTACAATGCAAGAATTACAGCAGAAGTGGTTAAGATACCAAATACGGTCTATGATGATGTGACGAACATTTTTATCAACCTGAATGACAGCTCTTTATCAGATGAGTATATTAAGGAGCTGAATATCAAATATAAGGAATCAATTAAGGCTTTAACGCAGCAAACGCTAATCGATTCTGTTTTTAAAGATGTTGTTGCTATTTTAATGTGGCCAATGCTTATAATGGGACTATTGTTCATGTTCGTTACATTCATTATTATATATAGCACTTGTCGGATTAATATTAAAAAAGAGAGTAAAACCTACGGGATTTATAAGTCAATTGGGATGACTTCTTTTAAAATTAGACTATCTGTTACGGTTGGGATAGCTGCTCTTTCTGCAATAGGTGCTTTAATAGGCATTTTTGTTGGTGTCTATTTATTGCCTGCTATTCTGAAAGATCTAATAGCTGATTATGGCATTATTAAAATGCCTCTAGCTTTGAATTGGGGAGGTATAACAGCGATTGCATTCGTAAGTGTGATATCGGCTTGCCTTGGCTCATGGATATCATCACGGGTTATAGAACGGACATTGCCTAGAATTCTGGTTGTCGAGTAATGCACGAACCATATGTGATATAATGAATATATAGTTACGAACTAATATAAAGCTTAAGAAGCAGATGGAGGAGTACAAATGGAGCTTATCAATGAAGTGAAGGTGCAGCAGCTGATTGATAGATTGAAGGATCAAGAGCTGTATATTCACCTTGAAATGACCACGGGAGCCTACGCCGCTCATTTCGATAGCTCAAAGCATCCAGCCGCTAACTTTATTAGCAATGCAAAGGTAAGCTACTCCCATGGATTGCTAGCTGGTAGTGCACCTTATTATCGGATCGGCTTGAAAATGATAAAGGGCTGGGTATATACCGAAGGACTTACGCATTGGGAAGAGACAGAGTCGGAGAGGCTTATTTTAGCGGGGCATGATAGTAAAGGCAAGCTCGTCGTAGCCTTGCAATTAAGCAGGGAGCCCTTCTAATGAGAGAGGAGATGAGGGAAGCTATGAAACAAAATATTTTAGTTATACTGCCGCATCCAGATGACGAAGCTTTCGGAATAGCAGGATCTTTGGCGAAGTATATACAGGATGGAGCTCATGTTACTTATGCTTGCTTGACTCTAGGGGAAATGGGCAGAAATATGGGAGTTCCGCCATTTGCCAATCGGGTTACGCTTTCGGCTATACGGAAGCTTGAACTCGAGGAGTCCTGCCGGGTTATTGGTATTCAGGACTTAAGGATGCTAGGCTTTCATGATAAAATGATCGAATTTGAGCCCCACGAAAAGTTGGACGAACAAATAGATGCACTCATTAAAGAGCTGACTCCATCACTGGTCATTACCTTTTATCCGGGATACAGCGTTCATCCTGATCATGATGCATGCGGGGCGGCAGTCATTCGCTCCATTGGCAGATTGCCTAGCAACCAGAGGCCTGTTGTCCACTGTGTCGCTTTTTCGAAAAATCATGAACAAGCGATCGGGAAGTCTGATGTCAAAAATGATGTTAAGCCATTTTTGGACAAAAAAATGGCTTCTATACAAGCTCATCGTTCCCAATTTCAAGCGGCTGAGCTGCTCGGCAGCAAAACGCTTGAGGATAGAGAAATTCAAGAGCGCTTCGGAACGGAACGTTTCTGGACCTATGTATTTTAAGAAGAGTGAGACTCTTGCTTCAAAGGGGAAATAACGAAAAAGGTGGCTGTCGATAACAACTCGACAGCCACCTTTTTTTGAAATATAGGAAAGTATATCAATTCGCCATAAGGACGGCGACAGCCGTTTCACCTTGCGATAATTATTATATTAGGCCTGCTGGGATATGGATAAACCAAGACCCTCAGCAACACGCTGTCCGTACTCAGGATCAGCTTTGTAGAAATGTCCGATTTGACGAAGTTTAATATCGTCCCGATCAACAGGCTTCATAGCGCCAACGATCGTATCGACCAGACGGGTGCGTTCTTCTTCGCTAAGCAGGCGATACAGATCACCAGCTTGTGTATAATGATCGTTACTGTCATACCCAACACTATCGGCAGAACCTGTTACCTCGAATGGAACAGGCTTATGTTCAGCTGATTCGGTTGGTCCGCCGTAGCTGTTAGGCTCGTAGTAAATGGAAGCCCCGCCATTACCGTCTGAACGCATTTGTCCATCACGCTGATTATTTTTCACCTCAGCAGTTGGGCGGTTGATCGGCAGTGAGTTGTGATTGGCGCCAACACGGTAGCGATGAGCATCTGCGTAAGCGAACAAACGGCCCTGCAGCATTTTATCCGGAGAAGCTTCTATACCAGGAACAAATGAACCAGGTGAGAATGTGGCTTGCTCAACCTCTGCAAAATAATTTTCAGGGTTGCGATCTAGTACCATGCGGCCAACCTCAATTAGTGGATAATCTTTCTGAGACCATACCTTCGTCACGTCAAATGGATCGAAGCGATATGTATTCGCATCTTCAATCGGCATGATTTGAACGTAAAGCTTCCATGCTGGGAAGTTGCCACTCTCAATGGCACGGAATAGATCCTCTGTATGGTAATCCGGATTATCACCGGCGATTTGAGCTGCAACAGCTGGATCAAGGTTTTTCACGCCTTGCTCTGTTTTGAAATGGTATTTCACCCATACTGCTTGGCCTTCAGCATTTACCCATTTGAAGGTATGGCTTCCGAAACCATGCATATGTCTGAGAGTTGCAGGAAGACCGCGATCAGACATTAGAATCGTTACTTGATGGAGGGACTCAGGAGACAATGACCAGAAATCCCACACCGCATTCGGGTTTTTCAAATGTGTTTGTGGATGACGTTTCTGTGTATGAATAAAGTCCGGGAATTTGATTGCATCACGTATAAAGAAGACAGGTGTATTATTGCCGAC
This sequence comes from Paenibacillus sp. P4_A7, assembly GCF_056402455.1. Lineage (NCBI taxonomy): Bacteria > Bacillati > Bacillota > Bacilli > Caryophanales > Paenibacillaceae > Paenibacillus > Paenibacillus sp. P4_A7. The sequence goes on from NZ_JBFUHJ010000126.1 coordinate 4,592, forward strand.
CAAGTCGTAGTTTCCTTCTTCGGTATAGAACTTAGTAGCGAAGCCGCGCGGGTCACGAACCGTATCGGCCGAGCCAAGCTCGCCAGCAACGGTTGAGAAACGGACGAACATAGGCGTACGCTTGCCCACCTCTGATAAAAAGCTTGCTTTTGTATAAGGGGTTACATCATGAGTGACTTGAAAGTAACCGTGTGCTCCGGCACCCTTTGCATGAACAACACGCTCTGGTACCCGTTCTCTGTTGAAATGCGCTAGCTTTTCTAGCAGATGTACATCTTGGATTAATGTAGGACCACGTGAGCCGGCAGTCATCGAGTTCTGGTTGTCCCCAACGGGAGCGCCCCAACTGGTAGTTAGGTTGTTCTTCTCTGTACTCATAATAGATCACCTCATTTGATAATTTGTAAATAATCTTCAACTATCATTTTAAAGTGTCTGACAATTAAAATCAATATCTTTTTAGAATCATTATAATTAAATTTTCCGACAAAATACGATCAAAAATTAAAACCCATAACGTCCAAGAGCCTTAGTTGCGGATTCCAGCATACGCCGCTGCATCTGCTCATTGTCTGTAATGTGAACTCGTTTTCCGAGGAAGCGGGTCTTGGAAAGGACATACTCGGTTTCATTGTTAGCAAAGCTAAGTCGGATTGTATATTCGTTCTTGTCTGCTAGATAACATACCTCCTTCTCGAAGCAAGAGAATGCATACAAAATACGAGACAACTCTTGATTATATTCTTTAACAACTCGAATATTCACACTGGCCTTTCGTTTTTCCAAGAGGGCAGTAGCCCTAGCTATCATTTGTTCATATGCTTCTGAAGTGCAGGGTTGCTCACGCACCTCTACAAGCTTTTGCAGCTTAGTGCTCATCATCATCCGACTAGAAGGGCGGTACCAGAGCAGGTACCATTCTCTCTTCACCATCGAATATTCCATCTTATATGGCAAGCCTTGCTGCTCGTTATAGACGCTGCCGTCCTTCGTTTCATAGCTTAAGTGAACCAGGCTTTTGTTCATAATAGCTTGTCTCAAGTGTTTAATGAAGGGGTGGTAGACATGGGTTTCTTTACTGGGAGCCTTCTGCAGCAGATGCTCGTTTATCGAAACAGTCTGATCCTGCTCTAAAATGTGAGAAAGCTTGTTCCACGTCTCATCAGAGAAAGCTTCTATGGCAGCAGGATGCTGAAGCATCGTCTTTAGCCAGCTTCGCCCACTCGCAGTAATCATGATCGTACCCGAATCCTCTAACCGCGATAGAATCTGATAGTTAAATATTTTCTCAAATGGATTCATAGTACGCCTTGATCTCCTTCCACTCCGCAATCATTTCACTCCGCAGTTGAGCGGGTTCGAGCACCTCGCAGCTTGAGCCAAAGCTGCGAATCCATGGCTTGATTTCAATAGTTCCGTTAACAGCAATCTCATAGATAAAGGACTGTTCATCCTCTTCAATAATTTCACCCCATTGACCTTGTAGTTCCACACGCTCCTTCACGAAGTTTACAATGCCATGTCCAGGATGGAAGAACCGTACACGAACCGTAACCTTTCTCCCCGTATCAATTAACCAGCTGTATTTAAGGCGAAGTTCAAGCTCGATTCTTTTCTCCTCAAAGAGCTCAGCTGAGGTAACGTCATTTTCAATGATTTGGGTTATTCCCTCTATACGGTATTTCTTAATGCCTTGCCTTAAATGATGACCTAGCAAATACCATCTGCCATATTGATGATCGTAGACAACCTTGAGCGGAAGTATCTGCTCCTGCTTACCCACTGTCTCGCGCTCAAACAACGGGTTTGTATTTTTGGAAGCATAGCTAGTTTCCTTCTTCGGTGAGAAATAGAGAAAGCTTACTATACGCTGCTGCTGAATAGCGCTTAACAATGTGAAAAGATGAGCTTCATCCAATATGCGAGAGTAGAAGTGATACTTATAGAGAAAAGGCTCTATTTTATCGTGATCAGCGATTTGATTTCGAATATTATGCTTTTTTAAGCTGTCACGGAGCAGATAACCTTGTACCGAGGGCACCTGTGTATTGGCCATAATGTCAATAAAATCGTATAAGCTTAGTAATTCATCGTGTGATAATTCGGTGACTAGATCATTAACCATACGATATCTGAAGGGGCGCGCTCCTGCTTCTTTTCTAATAACACCAACCTGCTCCAAATATTTGAGATCCGATCGCACTGTCTTCTCGTCTGGAAGCGGGAAAGTGCCAGTAGAGCTATTGCAGCAAACATCTAGCAGCTCCATGGCTGTTAGTGATTGTTTGTGAAGGGCAGAGAGCAGCATTGATATTCGCTGACTCTCCGATTCCTTAAGTGATTTGGCGCGAAATAGAAAGAGCAGCATAGGGTCAGCAGAATCAATATAGCTGTACCGAATCGTTTCGGCGAAATCTCTTCCTTGCTCCTCTGGCAGCTGCTGATATACGGAATTAACGATTGCTTTTAACCGTTTAATTGTTTTATCGAGTGTATGTATAGAGATGCCTAATCTGTCTGCAAACTGTTGGCGATTGTAAGCACCGCTCGTTAAGACAAGCATACGCAAAAATTGAATTTCTTTATCAAAGCTTTCCTTGGCCATGCTGTTCCCCCGTTCTGGAGTCGTTCCTTATATACATTGTAGCAGGTGACTGATTTGAACAAAAAGGAAATATTTCCTCCTGTCGTAATACTTATGCCATGTTCGAGTACCTTGAAATAAGCGATGATAGAACTCGTAAGACAGCAACAAACATTACCGGAATGAACAAGAAGGAAGTATGAGGTGGAGGAACAATGGAAATGGAACATAAACGACATGGCAATAATCATTATGAAATGATGCTTGAACATGGCAGTCTTCATTTGTTTGCAAATGAGGAGGTATTCCAGTCGTTCGAACCTAGAGTATATGAAATGGCGAATAATAACCTACAAATTCCTCGGAATCAATATATGAGCTACACACCTGATGCACACATCGGAGTTGGAACATGTATCGGCACAACAGCAGTTTGGAATATGAAGGATGGCTGCGTGTCTCCATCTATCGTAGGCTCAGACATAGGCTGTGGTATGCGCGTCCATACGACATCACTGCATAAACGGGATATTCAAGACAAAGCGGTTCGCAGAGCTTTAATTGCAGCTATCGAAAAATATGTACCTACTAATGAGCGTACGAATACGAATTACAGTGATATCGATGTGATGAGCGTTGTGCAGCACGGATTGAATGGATTGCCGGAGAAGTATATTCCTGATCAGCAATGGGTGACTCATGTAGAGCAGGCCAATTTTGCTTATGATCACAAATATTTGAACGATCTTCCTCCGAAAATCGGCAAGTATGCTCATGGACAGCTAGGCTCGCTTGGGAGCGGCAACCACTTTATTGAAATTCAATATTTGGAGATCAATAAGGAGTACGAGGACTTGGCGGAAAAATGGGGCTTGTTCGACGGGCAAGTGGTCGTCATGATCCATTCCGGCTCACGGGCTTGGGGAGGTATGGTTGGCCAAGAGCACAATAAAGTGATAAAGCAAGCGATGAACCAGTGGGGTGTGAGCAATCCTGATCCGAGTCTTATCTATGCTCCGATCACTAGTCACGAGGGTCAAACCTACTTGAACCTTATGTATTCGGCGCTTAACTTTGCGGTCAGTAACAGGCATATGATTGCTTTCGGTGTGAGAGAAGCCTTTCAGGAGGTATTCGGAGCGGGATTAGAAATGCCTGTTCTGTACGACTTGATGCATAACTACGCACTCAAGGAATTCCATCGCAATCAGCCGATGCTTGTGCACCGTAAAGGTGCGACTCGGGCTCTGCCGCCCAAGCACTTCTTAAATACACCTGTATATAAGGAGACGGGGCATCCCGCTTTGATACCAGGGTCGATGGGGACATCCTCGTATATCATGATAGGGAAGGATGAAGGATTAAAAAACTTCTATTCGATCTGTCATGGCGCCGGCCGGGCAAGATCCCGCAGGGCGACTAAGGAGCTTGTTACAGTTAATGAGTTCGAGCAGTCGATGAAGGTCGGCACGGAGGACGAAATACTCGTTAATCACCGTTCCTTGCAGACTATCCTTGATGAATGCCCACAAGCTTATAAGGATGTTGATCAAATCATCGACAGCATCGTTGGCGCATCTTTAGCGGATGTAGTTGCCAAATGCAAGCCGATGGCCGCCATTAAAGGGCTTTAAGTTATTCCAATATTGCTATTAAAGATAACATCAATAATAGATGGATTCATGGATGAATGGCATACCTTGGCTGGGATTTCCTATAATCCCGCAGTGCTCACACATACTATGTGTTTGTATACTGTATGACCCTATCAATATGAATTCTCCAAAAGAATGGGTTCGATTCCCGACTCTTCGCTATAAGTGATGAGATAACTGGTAGTGTATGCTTTTCTAGAGATTTTCAAAATGATATGGTTACGGCCTTTCTCAGGAATTCTCGGATGACACCTGAACCCAGGTGTGATCGCTGCATCCAAGTCTATGCAATCGGTGGATACCGAAAAGAAATGATTTGCCATTATCGGCTGTGCGGAAGATCAAGCGCTATGAATGGAAATTACGTTCGTGATCGTTTATTGACCGTTATGCCTAGATGCAAATTTCATTTCTATTCTTAAGCCTGATTCCGTCTCAGCTGCAGGAGAATTCCTGATGTAAATGACACAAAAACCACAAAGAGGTGCATGAAGCATGTTTAAAAAAATAATTGTAAAAAACGATGAGCGCGGGCTTTTATTTAAAAAGGGAAGCTACGTCAAGCATCTTCAACCTGGTACATATCGCTATTCTACCTTTTCAGATCATACGGTTCTCTTGCAAAACGTAATGAATCGTTTAAACGTTCCGAACAAAGAGCTAAACCTATATTTGCGGGATGCAGCACTACTGGAAGAGCTCACTGTCGCAGATGTGCAAGACTATGAATACGTGCTGCATTTTGAGGATGGAAAATTTGCGTCACTTCTCACTGCTGGACTTTATGCTTTCTGGAATGTGATGAAAAAGCATACGTTTATCCGTGTTGATATAAGGAATCCAGAAATTACAGCTGATGTGGATCGGGCTATATTGCCGAAGCTGCAAGGATATTTCCAAACGGTGGAAGTAGCTAGCCATGAGTCAGCTGTTCTATTTTACAATAACGTCATGCAGGGTGAGTTGAAGCCTGGGAAATATTTTTACTGGAAAGGTCCTACGACGGTGCAGGTGAAAACGATCGATTTGCGTCAGCAGCAGCTTGATATGACCGGACAAGAAATTATGACYGAGGACAAGGTAACACTGCGGCTTAACTTTGTATGCCAATATAAAGTCGTTAGTCCACTCCAAGCATTTCAGATCAAGTCGTTCGAGGATCAGGTGTATATTTTGCTTCAGCTCATCCTACGTGAGTATGTCGGTACGTTAAAGCTGGATGATCTGCTCCGTATGAAGCAGGAAATTGCGACATTCGTGCTCTCGCGCTTGAACGAGCAGAGCGAGCACTATGGCGTACAGTTTGTGGCGGCGGGATTGAAGGATATTATTTTGCCGGGTGAAATTAAAGATATACTTAACACCGTTCTGTTTGCTGAGAAGAAGGCGCAGGCCAATATCATCACTCGTCGTGAGGAGACCGCTTCAACACGCAGTTTGCTTAACACGGCCAAGCTAATGGACGAGAACGTGACGCTTTATCGTCTTAAGGAGCTGGAGTTTTTGGAGAAGATTTGCGAGAAGATTGGCACGATCTCGCTTACAGGCGGCGGCAATTTGCTGGAGCAGTTGAACTCTCTATTGAGTGTTAAAAATGCATAAAATAGTACGTGATATAATAGTCCTGTTGGTCTTAAATAGACCTCGGGGCTATTCTTATTTTGAGTAGTTGGTTGTATTTTAATAGGCTTAATGAGACAAGCTGTAAGGGAATTGGAATATTTTGATTCGATAAAAAATCACTTTTTTTGATAGTTTGAAGTTGCARCATTGTTGAAATGCTATAATATAGATTAACTTAGCATAAGTGAAATTTAAAAATTAGGAGATTATTATGACTACCAAGCAAAAAAATGTAATGGACAAGCTATGGCCAACGCAGTCGTATCCGCTATCTTATGCGGATGCACTCGGCGCATTATCGAAGCAAGAACTAACGAATATACGGGTCAACTTAAAAATAAGCAATATGAGCAGCCTTAATAAACAAGGTCTTGTTGATAAGCTGCAGCACTTGATTCCAGAGCACGTTGGACAAATATTTCATCTATGGGATCGTGACAGGCTGAAGGTTATTCAAAAGGTGTTACAAGGTGAAGGTAGACTAACAAATCCAATGATGGAAATACAGCAATATGACTATTTTAGAGATCGCGGCTTATTATTTCCCGCGACGATAGATGGTCAAAGRATGCTAATCATGCCTCTTGAGTTGGTAGAATGGTTCAAATCATCAAATAAGCTGCCACAGCAGGACGTTATTTATCGGAATACAGACTGGATTCAGCTTTCTAAAGGACTAGTTTTTTATTATGGAACATTGACTAGTGTTCAGTTGCAGGAGCTTGCACTTTCCTATTGTGATAAAAATCAAACTGACGATGGTTTTATGGAAGTGTTAATTGATGCATCGTCCTATTACGATGAAATCAGATTTAAATCGGATGAAGTGAGCAGCTTTACGTATTTATTTGTAGATAATGCGGAGTGGGTTCGTAAAGAGCAAGCAATTAGGCCGACTATAGATTTTTATCCGTTCACGAAACAACAATTGTTGAAAGCGGCAGCGCCGGAATTCATCGATCGGAATAAGCACTATCTAGAGCTTGTTCGCTATATTCTTACTCAGTACGAGGCAGATCGTGATGATGTGGAGTTTTTGATAGACGAATGTGTGGATGTTGTGAGAAACGGTGGTAGTCTAATCGAGACTGTGCAGCTTATTCAAGAATCGTTCGAAGCACCTGACCTCGATATGATGTCAGCGATCGCTGATTTGCTTGTGCCTCTAATAAATGGTACGAAGCAATGGGCGCTTAAGGGATATTCTTCCGAGGAGCTATCAGCTATCAGAAAAAATGCGACTGTAAATGTACTGGCTGCGGCAGAGCCAGCAAAAGAAGCTGACGTAATCTCGATTACTACGAAGCAGAAAATTGGTCGGAATGATCCTTGTCCTTGTGGAAGCGGGTCAAAGTTTAAGAAATGCTGCGGGAAGCAATAGGGTTGGAAAAGGCTTGAATTGAGACAGGTGCCGAATAGTGAAGTCGTTTCAGGGAACCGGAAGATAATAGGAAGGCAGGAGTGAAACGGGATGACAAAAGGCGAATGGGGATTGTATTTAAGAAGTGCCAGTCTGCTTAGGGATACCGTTCCATCCTTTAACCAATATCCTTTTAATCTGAATGCTATTCGGGACCTGGATCAGCTTGATTTCCATCCTAAGGTGACCTATATCGTTGGAGAGAATGGGATGGGGAAATCTACCCTTATGGAGGCCATAGCGGTTGGTTTAGGTTTTAATGCTGAAGGCGGTACAATCAACTTCAATTTTTCTACGGAATCGACGCATTCGGACCTGTATCAGTATTTAAGGCTGGCACGGGGAGCGAGAAAACCTCGAGATGGATTCTTTTTTAGAGCGGAGAGCTATTATAATTTAGCTACCAATATAGATGAGATGGATCGTCAGGGTGGAATGGGTCCTCCAATTATTGATTCATACGGCGGCAAGTCATTGCATCAGCAATCGCATGGTGAATCTTTTTTTGCGACTTTCCTTCATCGTTTTAGTGGAAATGGACTGTATATTATGGATGAGCCGGAGGCGGCTCTTTCCCCTTTCCGGCAAATGGCGATGCTCTCGCGAATTAATCAGCTAGTAGGGGATAATTCCCAGTTTATTATTGCGACGCATTCACCGATATTGATGGCGTATCCGGATGCGATCATATATAATTTGACCTCGGAAGGCATCGAAAGAACAACACTGGAAGAAACAGATCATTTTATGCTGATGAAGCAGTTCATTAATAATAGAGAAAAAATGCTTCACGAGCTWTTTTTAGATGAAGAATAAAGAAAGACGAAGAGGAGAGATATGAAATGGCATTGGAGATTGAACGTAAATTTCTGCTACCTGGAATTCCAAGCGTGTTAATTGAAGAAGGAACGATTCAGGTGCAATCGGAGCAGAGAATAGAACAGACCTATTTGGCCATTGATGAAAATCAAGAAATTCGCGTACGGAGAATCGTTGATCTAGCTACAGACAAGGTGTCGTACACTCACACATTTAAGCTAGGCAATGGACTTTCACGTGAAGAAATCGAATATTCCATCTCGAAAGGTATCTATGAACAGATCGTACAAGCATTTCACTTAGTTCCATTAACCAAAAACCGTATTACGGCTGAATGGGATGGAAGAGTAGTCGAAATTGATAGCTATGATCAGATCAAGCTTACTGTACTAGAGGTGGAATTTGATTCGGAAGAAGCTGCAAATGCCTTTGTTGCACCGGAGTGGTTTGGTAGAGATATTAGCTCAGAAAGGCAATATAGCAATAAGAAAGTATGGCGTGAGCTGCAGAGCAAATAAGCTAGTTTTAAAACTTTTAAAAAGAATTTTAAAAAAAGGCTTGCATTAATAGGCGAGTACATGGTATATTC
>NZ_JBFUHJ010000127.1:0-13262 GCF_056402455.1 Paenibacillus sp. P4_A7
CTATTATTCCGATGCGTTGTCCAGTCATGTAGCGCCTCCAATCCAGCAATTTTAGAGTTAATATATCTTCTTTGGACATTTTACCACTATATTCAGTCCATTAAAAATAGTTTTCAGAAGCCGTCTAAAATGGACACGAATAGGGAAGAATGCTGCTGGAGCAAGCATTGCAGTTAGAGGTTAAATTCAAGAGAAAAATAATTAATGATGCCGATAAAGCAATTTTATGTCCAAATTTGTACACATTACTGTCAAAATCATTTATGATAAGAAAGCATGGTACAAACCGAGTCTTTTTTATTGTTAAAACTTACCAGAATAAAGGAGAGAAAACGATGACAGCAACTAAGGGATTGGAAGGAATTGTCGCAGCGGCATCTTCCATCAGTTCGATTATTGATGGCGTATTAACATATCGCGGAATCGATATCGATGTTCTTGCCGAAAATGCCTCTTTTGAAGAGGTTGCCTACCTGTTATGGTACGGTAAACTACCTAATCGTTCTGAACTTGACGGTCTGCAAAAGCAACTGGATCAGTATGCGGCAGTACCGACTGGAGTTCTTGATCAAATAAAGTTATACCCACAAGGTACAAACTCAATGGCTGCACTTCGCACGGCTGTTTCCAGCCTTGCTTTGTATGACAGCTCAGCTAACGATATGTCACCAGAATCGAATCAATTGAAAGCAATCAAATTGCAGGCACAATTGCCGACAATCATTGCTGCTTTCGCACGTATTCGTGATGGCAAAGAGCCTTTAGCTCCTAAACAAGGTGTGTCGATTGCTTACAATTTCCTATACATGCTTACTGGAAATGAACCTGCTGAAGTTGCAGTTAAGGCGCTTGATCAAGCACTTGTCCTTCATGCGGATCATGAGTTGAACGCATCCACTTTCGCAGCTCGTGTTACGGTTGCTACTTTGTCTGACATTTATTCTGGTGTAACTTCTGCTATTGGCGCTTTGAAAGGTCCATTGCACGGCGGTGCGAACGAAGCCGTTATGGTTATGCTTGAAGAAATCGGTTCACTGGCTAACGTTGAGAGCTATATTAACAACGCACTTGCGAACAAACAAAAGATTATGGGCTTTGGACACCGCGTTTACAAAAACGGCGATCCGCGCGCAAAGCATTTGCAACAAATGTCTCTTGAGCTTGGTAAGCTGACTGGGAACATGGAGCTTTATGAAATGTCAGTTAAAATCGAAGAGATGGTTACGGGTCAAAAGGGCTTAAAGCCGAACGTTGACTTCTATTCCGCATCCGTATACACGACGCTTGAAATTCCACGCGATTTGTTCACGCCAATCTTCGCTATTAGCCGTCTTTCCGGTTGGAGCGCGCATATTCTTGAGCAATATCAAAATAATCGCTTGATCCGTCCACGTGCTGACTATGTTGGTCCGGTTAATGTGAAATACGTTCCGATCGAACAACGTTAATAATAGTTAGAACATACTAAGCTATATAGTTACACTGACGCTTACAAAGTGAGCCCTGCTCACGATCATATAGGTGTATACTTACTTAGTGCATTTTGCACATAAAATTTTAGGAGGAATTATATAATGGCTCAGTTTGAAAAATTTGCACTACCTACAGAAGGCGAAAAGATTACCATCGATAATGGCGTTCTACAAGTACCTAACAACCCAATCGTACCTTTCATCGAAGGTGACGGCACAGGCCGTGACATTTGGAAAGCTTCGAAACGTGCACTTGATGCAGCGGTAGAAAAAGCTTACAACGGCGAGAAGAAAATTGCTTGGTACGAAGTTTTTGCTGGTGAGAAAGCATTCAATGAATACGGAGAGTGGCTTCCAGCTGATACGCTTACAGCAATTCGCGAGTATATGGTTGCTATCAAAGGTCCATTGACAACTCCTATCGGTGGCGGAATTCGTTCTTTGAACGTTGCTCTTCGTCAAGAGCTTGATCTGTACACTTGCCTTCGTCCTGTACGTTATTTCACTGGTGTTCCTTCCCCAGTTAAACGTCCTGAACTTGTAGACATGGTTATTTTCCGTGAGAACACAGAAGATATCTATGCAGGTATCGAGTATCAAGAAGGTTCTGCAGAAGTGAAAAAAGTAATCGAATTCCTTCAAAACGAAATGGGCGCTAACAAAATCCGCTTCCCTGAAACTTCAGGTATCGGTATTAAGCCTGTTTCCAAAGACGGTTCGAAGCGTCTAGTTCGCGCAGCAATTGAATATGCAATCAAACACGGTAAAAAATCCGTTACACTTGTACACAAAGGCAACATCATGAAATACACAGAAGGCGCGTTCAAAAACTGGGGTTATGAAGTGGCTGAGCAAGAATTCGCTAACGAAACCTTTACTTGGGGCGAATACGACCGCATTAAAGAAGCTGAAGGTACAGATGCAGCAAACAAAGCTCAAAAAGACGCTGAAGCAGCTGGCAAATTGATCGTTAAAGATGCTATCGCGGATATCGCTTTGCAACAAGTATTGACTCRTCCTACTGACTTTGATGTTATCGCAACATTGAACCTTAACGGTGACTATTTGTCCGATGCTCTTGCAGCACAAGTTGGCGGTATCGGTATTGCTCCAGGAGCAAACATCAACTACCTAACTGGACATGCTATCTTCGAAGCAACTCACGGTACAGCTCCAAAATATGCTGACCTTGATGTAGTAAATCCAGGTTCCGTAATCCTATCCGGCGTTATGATGCTTGAGCATCTTGGCTGGCAAGAAGCGGCTGACCTTATCTATAAAGGTATGGAAGCATCGATCAACAACAAAACAGTAACTTACGACTTCGCACGTCTAATGGAAGGCGCAACAGAAGTAAAATGTTCCGCTTTCGCAGACGAAATCATCAAAAACATGTAATCAATCATCTTGATAAATCTTTCAATAGGGAGCACCTAGCCCAAACCGTTTACAAAAAGGTGGTCTAATGTCCCGCAGGGACTATCGTCCCTCCAGGGACAAGTTCCATCGCACTGCACGGAATAACGTCCCGCAGGGACAATTCCAACGCACTACACAGAATGGTGTCCCGCAGGGACAATTCCATCGCACTACACGGAATGGTGTCCCGCAGGGACAATTCCGTCGCACTGCATGGAATAACGTCCTGCAGGGACAATTCCACCACCTAACCACCAACGTAAAGCGTGTCCCGAAGGGACGAAAGCGACCCTACAGTAAAGTTACACAGGCCCGCCTGTGTAACTTCTTCGTTCTTCCAATTGGCGGGTGTCCAGAGGGCGTAGCGCCTCGGAATCCTCCCTTGGAAGGGAGGACTTAGGAGGGTTCGAAACGCCCTTAAGGGGCTACGCTTTAAAGTTACTTAGGCTGTAAATCGGGGGTCTAAGGGGTCTCCCCTTAAAAATAAGCAATGCTAAGGAGGATTTATACAAGATGGCTATTAAACGTCATAAAATTACTGTTGTAGGTGCTGGTTTTACAGGTGCTACTACTGCGCTTATGCTTGCTCAAAAAGAATTAGGTGATATCGTTCTAGTCGACATCGCTCCTCTAGAAAACCCAACTAAGGGTAAAGCACTTGATATGCTTGAAGCTACTCCAGTACTTGGCGTAGATGCTAACATCATAGGTACATCCAACTATGATGATACGAAAGATTCCGATGTTGTCATTATCACTGCTGGTATTGCTCGTAAACCAGGCATGAGCCGTGATGATCTTGTTAACACAAATGCGGGAATCGTAAAATCCGTTTGCGAAAACGTAAAGGCGACTAGCCCTAACTCTATCGTAATCATTCTTAGCAACCCGGTAGATGCTATGACTTACGCGGCATTCGAAACACTTGGTTTCCCTAAAAACCGTGTTATTGGTCAATCCGGCGTACTTGATACCGCTCGTTATTGCACATTTATTGCACAAGAGCTGAATGTATCGGTTGAAGATGTTCGCGGCTTCGTGCTTGGCKGGCATGGTGACGATATGGTACCTCTTGTTCGCTATTCTAATGTTGGCGGTATTCCAATCGAGAAGATGATCCCTGCTGATCGAATCGAAGCAATTGTTCAACGGGCACGCGTAGGCGGCGGCGAAATCGTTAATCTTCTTGGTAACGGCAGCGCTTATTATGCTCCTGCAGCATCGCTTGTACAAATGACAGAAGCGATTTTGAAGGACAAAAAACGTATCATCCCAGTTATTGCATTGCTTGAGGGCGAATATGGCTACAACAATCTGTTCATGGGTGTACCTTCAATCATTGGCGGCAACGGTATCGAGAAGGTTATTGAGCTTGATCTGACTGCTGAAGAGAAAGCTGCTCTTGATAAATCCGCACAATCTGTTCGCAATGTTATTCAAATTGTTACAGCGGGCTAAGCAATAGAAAAAATTAGCATTTTATATAGAAAGTGCGTTTGGGAGGACCCTGACAGAATGCTGCCAGGGTCCTCCTGTTTATTTGTATCACATGATTTTTTTAGGAGGGATGCAGATTGATTGAACAGGCTAGACAAGCTCTGAAGCGAGTTTATGGCTATGATTCGTTTCGCAAGGGACAAGAGGATATTATATCAGGCATATTAAACGGTCGTGATACGTTGGCCATTTTGCCTACAGGCGGCGGTAAATCAGTCTGTTATCAAATTCCGGCAATGCTGCTTCCTGGAACATCACTTGTCATATCTCCATTAATATCGCTAATGAAGGATCAAGTGGATGCGCTGCGACGTGTAGGCGTATCAGCTGCATACCTGAACAGCTCGCTTGGAGCGGCGGAGTATCGCGAAGTTATGCGCAGTGCCATGCAAGGCGAATATAAGCTGCTATATGTAGCGCCAGAAAGACTTGATGCGCCCATGTTCCAGTCTTTGTCAGAACAGCTGACAATTCCGCTCATTGCAATTGATGAAGCACACTGTGTTTCTCAATGGGGACATGATTTTCGTCCAAGCTATCGCCAGCTTGCAGGCTGGATTGGTCGAATGACGAATCGACCTCTTGTTGCAGGCTTTACTGCTACCGCTACTAATGAGGTGGCAAAAGACATTTCTGAGATGTTAAAGCTCAGAAACCCTAGTGTATTTGTAACGGGTTTTGCAAGGCCTAATCTATCGCTTTCGGTCGTTACTGGGGTGGATAAGAAAAAGTTTCTTGCACGTTATATTGGTGAACGCAAAGAGCAATCGGGCATCATTTATGCCGCCACAAGAAAAGAAGTAGAGAATGTATATGAGCAGCTCGCGCTCAGCGGTATTCAAGCTGGCAAATACCACGGAGGCTTATCGGATGTCGAACGAGCCGATACCCAAGAGAAATTCCGTTTTGACGATATTCGCGTCATGGTAGCTACGAATGCTTTTGGGATGGGAATTGATAAACCTAACGTTCGCTTTGTGCTGCATTGGCAAATGACTAGTGATATTGAATCCTACTATCAAGAAGCAGGTCGTGCGGGCCGTGATGGTGAGGAAAGTGAATGCGTACTGTTGTTCGAGCCAGCGGATATGCAGGTTCAGCGCTTTTTAATCGAGCAAGGAACAGGAGACATGGATCGAAAGTCGATTCAGCTTTCTAAGCTCCATACGATGATGAATTTTAGCCGAACTCAGCGCTGCTTGCAGCAGTTTATCGTTGATTATTTTGGCGAGACGGGTGTAGAGGCTTGTGGAAAGTGCAGCAGCTGCCTGGATAAGAGCGAGCCGGTAAATCGTACGGACGAAGCGAAGATGGCTCTTTCCTGCGTAGGCCGAATGAAAGGACGCTTCGGCGTCACGATGGCAGCAAAGGTGTTAAAAGGATCTCGTGACAAGCGTCTCCTTGAATTCGGACTTGATCGTTTATCCACGTATGGACTAATGCGCCATTTGCCGGAGAAAGAAATCGCAGATTGGCTTTATTGGTTAGTTTCTGAAGGCTACTTAAGGCTAAGCGAAGGGCAATATCCAGTCGTATCGCTTACTGCAAGTGCGCTTCCCGTTCTGGAAGGTCGAGAAGCGATCATGCAGCGAGTTCGAGCGACAGTGAATCAGTCCTCCAGCAAGGATGGAGGAGGGGCTTCACCGCTGTTCGAAGCTCTTAAGCAATGGCGTAAGGAAAAGGCAGCAGCTGAAGGTGTGCCGCCATTCATGCTGTTCTTTGATGCGACTCTTCGGGAGATTGCAAACGCCCAGCCGCAAACGATTGATCAACTTTTGGGAGTCAAAGGGATTGGCGCAGCGAAAGCGGATAAGTATGGTGAAGGACTGATTGGAATTATTCGTTCCTTTGGTGGAGGAGAACTATCAGCCGAGATGGGCAAGGTAGTTCCGAGGCAGCCGGTTGCTTCAGCCAAGCGGTTGTTGCCAGGTGATGAGCAACCTAGTTATTTAATTACGTTAGAGCTGTTTCAAGCGGGTCAAGAGCCAGAGGATATTGCCAAGGATCGCGGATTAAGTAAAGTAACGGTGGAAGGGCATTTGATTCGGAGTGCGGATGAAGGGCATGAGTTAGACTGGAGCCGCATTATTCCTGCTGAATACGAGCAACAGATTGTACAAGTAATCGGTGAGCTTGGGCCAGACAAGTTGAGACCGATTAAAGACGCTTTGCCGGAAGAGATCGCTTATTTTGCCATTCATGGCGTAATGAGCAAGTATGGATTTAAAGCGCTATAGAAAAACTTATAAGTACTTTTCATGTAAAGTGTGAATATTTAGGGAACGATTTGAAATGCAGACTACAATAAGTAGGTTGCAGCCAGCGTATGTTGGGTGTAGTCATTTGAAATATATCTCATTTCTGATAAACTAAATATAAGATATGATTTTGGATAAAGCGAGAGATTCACACTGCTTTGMCAAACAGGAGGAGTTTGAAAATGTTTAATGCAATGTTATTTTTGCACTTGTTAGGCGCAATGGGGATGGGATTTTATGTTGTTCTTCCAGTAATGGTCGGACGAGCTTCCAAGCTTGCTGGAGTTGGACAAGGCGGGCTTGCTGACGGGTTGCTATCCGCAAACCGAATCGCGCAGTATTTCCTCGTTCTACAGCTATTAACAGGTGGATATTTGATGTCTCAAGGTGAATATTCAGTTGCATGGATGATTATTATTACGCTGTTGTTCCTTGGAATTGCGGCACTAGGCGGTATCGTATCGAAGCCGCTCAAGCTTATCGTATCGTCCATTCAAGATGGCAAGAGCGCTACTGCGCATATCAATAAAGCGCGTGTACTGAGCTTAATCGTACTTGTGCTTTATATTGTCATCGTTTACTTTATGAGATTTCCAATCTTTAAAGATATGTAAGAGCTTAGAACGGTATAGGGGGACTGCAGCATGCGAGAATCATCACCGCATATTGTAACGTTTGGAGAATCAATGGCATTGTTTATGCCTCAGGAACATAAATCGATCGAACGGGCAGCGACGCTTGAGCAAGGTTTTGGCGGAGCAGAAAGTAATGTTGCCATAGGACTTGCTCGTTTAGGAGCCTCTGTTGGATGGTTCGGAGCGCTTGGTGACGATCCGTTCGGTAAAATCATTATGAAGACGCTGCGCGGAGAAGGTGTTGATGTTTCGCGAGCTCGTCTTGATTCAAGTGCTCCAACGGGCATGATGTTTCGAGAGCATGTTGCGGGTAGACTAGCTGTACATTATTTCAGAAAGCATTCGGCTGCAAGCCGGATGCAGCCTGATCAGCTTGATGAGCAATATATTCGAAATGCGAAGCTGTTACATGTAACCGGTATCACCGCCGCGCTAAGTGAAGATTGTCGTAAAACACTGCGCCGTGCTGTTGATATTGCCAAGGATGCAGGCGTTCTTGTCAGCTTTGATCCAAATTTGCGTCTTAAGCTGTGGTCCATCAAGCAAGCGCGTGAAGTGTTGCTGCCGCTAGCTGCCGATGCGGATTATTTCTTGCCGGGCTGGGACGAGCTGAAGCTCCTATACGATACGAATGATTACGAATTTATCAAAGATCAACTAACGCAGCTTAAAGCTATTAGTATCTTAAAAGGAAAAGGCGATGCTACGATTGTCTTGGAACAAGGCAAGGAAGCGAGCGTACCGTTCTTTCCAGCTGAGCAGGTAGTAGATACGGTTGGTGCAGGTGATGGCTTCTGTGCCGGCTTCTTGGCTGGTATTATGAAGGGAATGTCTCCGGTTGAAGCGGTGCGGCTAGCGAGCATTAACGGCTCATTAGTAGTACAAATGCGCGGTGATTGGGAAGCACTTCCAGAATGGAATATCGTGGAGCAGCGGATGTCATCCAAAGCATGGGTGGAGCGCTGATAATGGCCGATCTAAACGTGTCCAAGGGACAGCGTCGACGTGATGCCGTTCTGCAGCTGTTGAAGCAGCGAGGACGCGTTACGATTGCGGAAATGGTAGAACGGTTTGATTGCTCGGAAGCGACAGCACGCAGAGACCTAGAGCAGATGGAGGCGGACTTTCCAGTCATTCGAACAATAGGCGGAGCTATGTATGACGGAATGCATACGGTACGAGATTTGCCTTTTGCTGAGAAGGAAGGACTGTCCATTTTGGAGAAGGAGCATATAGCAGAGCTAGCTGCTTCTTTAATTACCGAAGGGGATGTAATTGGCTTATCCGGTGGTACAACCAATTTTCTAATTGCTAAGTCGCTGAAGTCTCGTAAAGGCATAACGGTCGTAACTAACGCTGTTAACATTGCAATGGAGCTTGCGGGCAGCCAAATTCAAGTGGTAGTTACTGGCGGAATTATGCGTCATAATAGCTTTGAGTTATGCGGTCCATTAGGAGAAGGAATGGTAGCCCATTTGCATATTGGTAAAATGTTCATCGGCGTCGATGGTATTTCCGCAGCCGGCGGCATTACAACCTACTCCGAGCAAGAAGCGCAAATTGCTAAAGCACTCATTAAACGGTCGCAATCTACTTATGCAGTATTCGATCATACGAAAACTGACCGTGCTTCATTATTTTCTATCGCTTCCCTTTCAGAGCTTAGCGGTGTTATTACCGATGTTCCACTATCAACGGAGCTTACTGCTCAAATGGAGCAGCATAACATTTCGGTGCATGTGACGGGCTAATGGTTAATTAAAATGAAACAGACGTTATTCTCTAAAATCAGAGGATAACGTCTGTTTTTTGTATCTATTTAGTTTTGAGATGTACCATCATAAACCGAACGACCTTGTACCCAAGTCTGACGAACATTAAACTGCGAATCGGTCCAGACCAGATCGGCTTGCTTGCCTACGGAAATAGAACCGGTAAGCTCATCCAAACCAAATTGCTTTGCGGCATTGCCGCTAGCAATACGACTTACCTCAGGGACACTCAGATTCGTATGCTTGAGCATGAACTGAAAAGCTTCAATCATCGTCAAGCTGCTGCCAGCCAGCGCGTTACCTTCACGCAGACGAGCTACACCTTGCTTAACAACAACAGGCAAGCCGCCAAGTGAGTAGTCACCGTCAGGCATTCCAGCTGCAGCAACAGCGTCAGTAATTAGAATGACCTTATCCAAAGTCTTTGCGGTAAGCAGCAGGCGAATTGCGACAGGGTGCACATGCTCTCCATCGGCAATCAGCTCTGCATAAATACGATCATCCGTTAACACGGCGCCAAGTGTGCCAGGCTCACGGTGATGCAATCCACGCATTGCATTGTAAGTATGAACCGCTTGTGACAGACCGGCATTTGCCGCTGCTTCCATTTCAGCATATAAAGCATCTGTATGGCCGCATGCTGCAACGATATTTTGCTCACTTAGCCAAGTAATCAACTCAATAGCACCCTTTTTCTCTGGTGCCAGTGTAAGCTGACGGATCAGTCCAGGATATTCGGAGTTCCATTTTTTCAACCATTCAAGCTGAGGCTCCGATATAAAGGCAGGATTTTGAGCACCAGGCCATTTCTCACTAATGAAGGGTCCTTCCAAATGTACACCGTAAAGAGCTGCGTAAGGCATATCTGCTGAACGATATTGTGCTGCTGCTTGAAGAACGGCTTCAACCGCTTCCTTGGATGCAGTGACTGTTGTCGCCAGCATCCCTGTTGTTCCTTTGGAAGCATGAAACTTTGTAATCGTATGATAGCTCTCGCTGTTTGCATCCATAAAGTCAGCACCAAAGCCGCCATGCACGTGAACATCAATGAAGCCAGGTAACAGCCATCCGCCTTGTCCATCAATCGTTTCTTGTAGGCCCTCGTGTTCCAGATCATTCTGGTTATCTTCCGAAATGATCTGTTGAATTCGACCATTCTGAACAACGACGCTACCTGTTACTACGCGATCTTCTAATACGATTTGTAAATTATTAATGAGCCAGTTTGAAGTTTTCGTATTCATTTTAACCCAACAACCTTCCTGCCTCGCGATCGAGCAAGACGATTACGCGAGCATGTGTTTGAAGTAATGAGGCTGGCACTTCCGTTGTTATAGGACCCGTTAACGCTTGTTTTACAATCTCAGCTTTATCTGCTCCGCGAACGACTAATAGAATGGTGTTAGCTTTCAAAATTGAACCTACGCCCATTGTTATAGCAGAGCTTGGCACCTCATCCATAGAATCGAAGAAACGGGCATTTGCTTCGCGAGTTTCTACTTTTAGCGTTACGGAATGTGTACCTCCAGATAAATGCTTATCGGGCTCGTTGAAGCCAATATGTCCGTTATGACCTAAGCCAAGCAACTGAATATCAACGGGATGAGCTTCAAGCATTGAATCGTAGCGAGCACATTCAACCTCGATGTCCTCAGCCATTCCGTTTGGCAAATGGATTTGATCAGCAGGCAGATCGATATGAGAAAATAAATGCTGCTTCATATAATACGAATAGCTTTGATCATTCTGTGCTGGAAGCCCAACATATTCGTCAAGATTATAGGTTGTAACATCGCTGAAGCTAACTTTATTGTCCTTATACATTGCTACCATTTTGTCATAAATTCCGATCGGTGTCGATCCTGTTGCAAGTCCTAAAACAGCGTTTGATTTTTGTTTAACTACATTTACGATAAGCTCGGCAGCATGAGCATCTAACTCTTGTTGCGTATTAAAAATAATAATTTCCATTTGGTTGCCTCCTAGATGGTTTGTATGCTTCTATTTTAAATCAATGGTCATTAATTAACAATGATTTATGATTGGAAACCTCAAATTAATGATTTATTAAATCATTAATTGTAGTGGACTGATCAATTTGTACTACGACTGATTGCTTATGCCAGAAGCGGTAACCGGGAAATTATGATATGCTTAAATACGGGTAAATTGAACAAGAAAAGTAAGCGCATTGCGGTGCGAAGTTCGGGAGGAACAAGCATGACAGTCGAACAACAGGCAGCTACGGCAAGGCGCAAGGGAGAGCATATACGAATTTGCTTACAAGAGCAGGTAAACAGCGTCGGTATCGAAACCGGTTTGGAAAAATATAGATTTAAACATAATGCATTGCCAGAACTGTCATTTGAAGAAATAAAGCTGGAAACAGAATGGCTGGGCAAGAAGCTTCGCGCTCCGCTGCTCGTTAGCTCTATGACTGGCGGTACGGATGAAGCAGGGGCTATAAACCGCCATTTGGCTGTCGTAGCGGAAGAGAGGGGCTGGGCGCTCGGTCTTGGATCGATGCGTGCCGCGATAGAGAATGAGGAGCTGGCTGCGTCGTTTTCCATTCGTAAAGAAGCGCCGACGGTCCCTGTCATTGCTAACATTGGAGCTGTACAGCTTAACTATGGCTTCGGAGTAGAATCGTGTAGAAGAGCAGTAGACATTGCGGAAGCGGATGCGCTCGTCCTGCATTTGAACAGTATGCAAGAAGTATTTCAGCCTGAGGGCAATACTAACTTTGGGCAATTGCTATCACGTATAGAGGAAGTATGTAAATCGCTGCATGTGCCAGTTGGTGTGAAAGAGGTAGGCTGGGGAATCGATTCGGATACTGCTGCTTTGCTTGATCAAGCTGGTGTATCATTTATTGATGCGGCTGGTGCTGGTGGAACGTCTTGGAGTCAGGTTGAAAAATATCGGATGCAGGATCCTCTTCGCAAGCAAGCCGCCGAAGCTTTTGCAGACTGGGGTATACCAACCGCTGACAGCATATTGGCGATTCGTAAGCAACTGCCAGACTCAACTATTATTGCAAGCGGCGGCCTATTAAATGGTGTAGATGCAGCTAAAGCAATTGCTTTGGGGGCCAATATAGCAGGATTCGGCCGAGTACTCTTGCCTGGTGCTGCTAAGGGAAACAGCGATATTTCGATCGAACAGCTGCTGCTGCAATTCAAACGAATTGAATTTGAATTGCGAACAGCTATGTTTGGTATTGGTGCTGGCTCAGTTAGCGAGCTTCGAAATACAAATCGAATTATTCTAAAGATAGTATAGCCGTGCCGTAATGGAGCGCTCTTATTGAAGGGCGCTCCATTAATTCCTCTATTTGATAATCCCCGTACCTTCGATCTTTATTTTTGCATGAACAACAAATTTTACATTTGGATAAATGGACTTCCACTCTTCCCATGCGCTGTCGCCTGGGTGTGTTGCTCGATAGCGTAAACCGAAGCCGAATGGATCAACGTTTGCTTTTTGAATTTTACGAAGCAGCTCTTCGCATGATTTTTCATAGTCCGTGTTTAAATGCTGCTCAATTTTCGACCAATGCTGATTAAATAACCCGGTTGGAGCTTCCTCAAATATGACCTTCATTTTTACATTCATTGTAATTAAATCATCATTGTTTTGTTTGGTTATTTTGTATTTCGTACGAATATCAGTGGTAAAGGCCACTAAAGGAACTTTTTCGTACATAATGTGTACCGATGACCTCACGAATTCTTTGGCCAGCTGATTATAAATTTGTGATTCTGATGCTGTGAGTATGAGCTTAACATTTTTCTTATCTAATAAAGCTATCTGATCGATGACGAAGCTCTCGTTGCTATCCTTCATAATAACTGGCAGCAGAGGGTCTAAACCTTTTTCCGTAGCTCGCCTTGCAAAATCGAATAGTGTCTCTGAAAAGGTATACGGAGACTCCGTACCATTCGAGCTAAAACTGAGATATAGCGCGTGGCCTGGATACTGTTCCGACAACGGCTTTACTTTGAGTATGGATAATGCATCAGGCTTACCAATCGCGACGTCGGATACACTTTGGAAATCTCTTCTTCGAGACATCCATTGAAGCACTTCTTGATATTGACTGTTTGCAAGCTGTTCTCCAATCAGAAACAATTTGCAGTGTCCGAAATCAAGCTCTTTATCGATATGTGCTTTCAACATGCGGACACCTTCAGCTATGCTCACGGAGTC
>NZ_JBFUHJ010000128.1:0-12965 GCF_056402455.1 Paenibacillus sp. P4_A7
GCACTATCCTCAGCCTGAAGATGATGCTTTTGTGACAAAAACCCATCTTTTGCTTCCGTAGAAATTAATGCCGACTATAACGATTGTTACAACCACTTTAGCAATAAACTTGTCAATGCTCCAAAACGTAGTTAAACCCGTTAGCATCAATAGGGACAGTCCGAGTAATAGGATATTCCATACAAAAAAACGTAAGCTACGTTTCCAATCCTTAGAGTAGTGGGAAACTGAAGTCCCGCTCTTTGCGAACGTGAATTTATTATTCAATATATAGCTATTAACCATCCCTGCGCCATATGCCGCAATCTGAGCAATTAATATAGATACACCAAGCCAACTGAGTAGTGTGAACACTATAAAATCAATAGCTGTATTCAAAAGACCCACTAAATTAAATGTAATGAATTGAATCGCCCATGCTTTTCTGCTTGGATTATACATACTTCTTCATGCCATCTGCGTCAGTTTCCACGCTTGCAGCATTTCCCTTCGGTTCGGGATATCCCTGCACCTCGCGTACTATATACAAAGGTCGATTTTTGGATTCATCATATATTCTGCCAATGTATTCTCCGATAACGCCAAGCAGCATAAGAATGATGCCATTGAATAACAAGTTAACAGCGACTATGGATGCCCAGCCTTCTACTGTGCCACCGGAAACGAGCTTCTGAAAAATAACGACTAATAAATAGACAAAGCTTGAAATTGACAAAGTAAAGCCTACATAAGTTGCAATTTYGAGAGGTTTATAGGAGAAAGATGTAATACCATCGACCGCGAAGGCAATCATTTTCTTGAGCGGATACTTCGTTTCTCCAGCAAACCGTTCCTCACGTACATATTCCACCATCGTTTGCCGAAAACCAATCCAGCTGACCAACCCTCTAACGAAGCGGTTCTTTTCTTTCAAGCTGCGGAGAACGTCACATACCTTTCGGTCAATTAAACGAAAATCTCCTGTATCGATCGGAATATCTACATTTGTCATGCTGCGCAATAAGCGATAAAACAGCTTTGCAGTCATTTTCTTGAACAAGGTTTCCCCTTTTCGTTTCAACCTTTTTCCATATACGACCTCATAGCCTTCCTTCCACTTTGCAATCATATCTAGAATGACCTCAGGGGGGTCTTGGAGATCCGCATCGATGACGACTATGGCCTCACCTTGCGCATAGTCCATACCAGCGGAGATAGCGATTTGATGGCCAAAGTTGCGTGAGAAATTAATGAGTCGAGCATTTGGGTCGCATTCGCATATCATCGATATCAGATCAACCGTACGATCCTTGCTTCCATCGTTAACAAATACAAGCTCGTATGGCTCATTTGTCAGATCCATCACTTGCTTTAACCGATTATAGGTATGATCAATAACTTCTTCTTCGTTGTACATAGGTACAATGATGCTATACTTTACAGCGGATTGCTTCATCCTCGAACCTCCTTAAAGTTTTGCGGAAGCAAAACTAGATCATAGTCACACTTTTATTTAAAATAACCAACTCGGGAACCAGCGCAGAACATATAGGATATACCACTTCTGTACAGGTAAACCAGATAGGGCAGGATAAAATAAGACAAACAGCAGCACAGCGAACGCTAAATACAGGTATCGTATTTTAACAAAGCCAGGCTTCTTCTCTTCTATTACTTTAAACATATATACAAGACTAAGAATGATAAACGGGACCATTGCAAAATAATGATAAAGATAAGTTAACCGCGTAACTAGCATCCATGGAACGTATTGGGCAAAGAAAGCAATCCATAGGATATACATCGACTTATCTTTGCGTTTGATGCTTACCCAAATGGTCAGGAGCATGGCAATAATACCTGTCCACCAAATGAGCGGGTTGCCCATGGCCACTATAGTCGAAGCTTGTCCTGCAGGCATAGCATCTCCTGAATAATACCACACCGGCCGTTTCATAAATGGCCATTCCCACCATGTGGAAGCAAATGGATGTGTCGAGACAAGTTTACTGTGGTAACTAAACATATGCTTCTGATAATCTACAAGACTCTTCACAGTATATCCTTCATCCATAACTGTTAGCACAGGAATATAGGACAAAGCATAGATAATTAGCGGTATAGCAATATAGAAAATAAGGCAGCTGGCTAATGTTATTAACGTATTTCTAGGAAATACTTTAACGATATGCAGAAGCTTTTCTTTATTGAATAACTGTTCTTGATCGCTTCCTTGGCTCAGTATTCGCCTTGCTGCTGCATATTCCTTATAGCGATCACAAAGAGATAGAGCTAGGATAATGGCTAATCCTGCACCGCCATATAAGACGATCCACTTTGAAGCAACTCCGATTCCAAAGAAAAGTCCCGCTAAGAACAACGGCATGAGCGTTGTTCCAAGCTTAACACGATAAAAGCTGAGTGACTGATATTTATGCATAAAATAAAACATCAGCATGATGAAGAACACGCCGTATACATCAATTGTAGAAATTCTCGTTTGTGTAAAGTGCATAAAATCGACCGCGAACAGCGATGTCGCTAGAATTGCGTAGCTCCGCTTTTTAAATAAGCTTCTAGCAAACAGGTACATAATAGGCAGCATGAGTATGCCAAAGATAGTACCTGCGATACGCCAACCAAATGGATTTAAACCAAATAGTTTAATACCAAGCGCTATTATTATTTTACCAAGCGGCGGATGTGTATTCTCATAGGCTACAATATGTTCGATATGTTCGTAAGCTGTACGAGCGTGATAAATCTCGTCAAAATAAGAGCCATTCATATAGGTAGCTTTATATTCAGCTTTACTTTGCTCATCAAATAGCAGCTGTACGCTTCCACGCTTAGCTTCCAGTGCTTGGCCATCATGAACTGCTGCAATCGGAAGCGGAGCTTCGCTCCCTTGCTCATAGATCGCAAGCTCATGCATAGAAAAACCACTTGTTTCAACGGTGAGCTTTATATATCTAGCATTAACAGCTGTGTTCTGAGTATTCCATGTAAATACGGCAGTATGACTATTTTCGACATCTATCTTATTTTCCCAATTTATTGCATCATTACTGAACTCATAAGTAAATTTACCTGTGCCGACCCCGCCGAAGTTATTAATTCGCTCAATCTGCTTGTTTTCTCCTAGATCTACATAGAAGCTTTGACCACTAGTTGAGGGCTGCCAAGCCGTTTCAGGTCCTTTCAGCGCTCCAAGATTTGATAGGGCTACAATCGCG
Source organism: Paenibacillus sp. P4_A7 (assembly GCF_056402455.1). Lineage (NCBI taxonomy): Bacteria > Bacillati > Bacillota > Bacilli > Caryophanales > Paenibacillaceae > Paenibacillus > Paenibacillus sp. P4_A7. The sequence continues at coordinate 3,216 of NZ_JBFUHJ010000128.1, forward strand.
TACAATAGCGTAATTGCACCCATCCATAACCAGTCTTTACGCTCAAGCCGCTTATCTTTCTGTTTAACATTTTCCATCGAATCCATTTTAAATGGTTGTAATGCAAGCTGATCTGCATCGCTTCTCACTTCCTCTGAAATGTGCTCGACTTCTTTAGTTGATCCTTTTTTATAAATATCGTATCCGATATACAGCATATATAGCAGCAGCGCTATATTAGCTGTGGAACCAACTATTAAGACACCGTCCATTGGCAGCTTCGTTGTTGTCTGACTATGAGCCAAAACATACACAATGTTTATAAAGTTAGTTATGCTAAAGCCAAAAAACACATACAGCATCCTACGGTCGAGCGTTTGAATAAATGCGAATAGGCTTAGCAATAGGATAGGGAACATATAACGTTCATGCATTTTTGTCACGAATAGAAACACAATACTAATAAGAATCATAGCTATGAAAAAGGACCTATCACTTCCTAAGCCGTCTCGCTTTCTCAATGAGAAATAAATAGCTAGTGCGACGGCGACGAAAATAAAAATCGTTCCCCAAGTCTGGTAGGTTAAAAATAGCCAACTCTCCTCAAGTGCTTTCCAATTGGCGTTGCTAAGCGTATAAATATTAAATGCATTTAACGTCGCATAAGGATACGAGGAAAGCGTTCCTTTATACAGAGAAATAAGAGTTTTGAGCCCGCCTTCACCTCCAAAAAACGGGAGAGCAAGCAAGATGAATGTACTAAAGCCATAAAAAGCGCTAAGCGCTACTTGCTTCCAATCTCGACGATAAAAGAGCGCAATGAGCAGCACCGGCATAAAGATGAAAGCTTGCGGCTTAATAAGCGCTGCGATCGCATACCAAATTGATGCGCTTCTAAAGCGTTTCTCAGAAATACCATAAATCGCAAGAATCAGCGCAAACGCAAACACAGCATCTACTTGTCCCCAAGCTGCTGAGTCAACGATAACCGCAGGATTAAAGAGATAAATGGTCGCAAGGCCTATGGAAACTGCATAGCTTACTTTCTTCCTAGCGATAACAAATAAATAAGCGGCAGCAGCTAAGTCTGCCATAATAGCCGGCATTTTAAATAAGAGGAGCGCTTGTGCAGAGCTAGAATCTAAAGCAAGCATTTTTTTAATAGAGCCCAGTACGTATAAGATATAGATATAGCCCGGCGGATAATCGACGAACATATCCGTATTATAAAATCCGGATAGTCCGTTTTTGACTGCGTGGTCAGCCCATGCCATAAACAAAGCGATATCATTCTCATAGCCTTTATTTGATACGGCAATCCATATGCGAAAAGCTAACGCAACCAAAAAAATAGCAGCAAAAATAACTGGGTACATAGCTTTCCTCTGATCCAGCCAGTTCCTGTCCCTTATTACCTTATTGTAAATAACTCCGAATAATATAGTGAACATCATCGCGTATAAAAGAAACGAAATGATCGATACGGGCTTACTAGCATCAACTGCAGCATCGGCTACAGAAGTTATGGCAAGAGAAAACACTTCCGTCCCTGCCGGTGCCTTTGATACCTTCTCAACCTTGAAGTCATCAAAAAAAGCTTTTCCAATGTTGACGCTGCCGTAGCCACCGAGACTGGCTCCAACCGTTATTTCCGTTTGTTTCTTGCTCGTTTTCCCATAAAACTCTATATATTCCCATTGCTGATTCGTGTTCTTTACCTGCGGATAAGATACGGCTACCCCTTCAACGAATAAATGCGCGCCCATGGCATCCTCATTGATCCCTTCTGCAAGAAAGTACCCAGAAAAACGATAGATACTTTTCGCCTTTACTTCTATCGTTTGGGTCCAGCGTGCATGGTCAGCTGTAACATTATGTATGGCAACTGAATTAGAGCCTGAATGAGCAACCTCTCGTTCAACGTAAAAATCGCTTAAACCATCATCCTTGCTCCACTCCTCATGACCCCATGCATCAGGTGAACCTGCTGTTACTTGCTCAAAGCTTGCATTCTTTAGCAAATTATCAGCAGCGCTGCTCATAGCAGCAGGCCATATCATGAATAGTAGTATGACTGTAACGATTGCTCGGGAGTACCGTTTAAAGCTCATTTCAAAGCCCACCTCAAATCTAGAGAATAAGATACCTTTATTTTACAAATAAACACACTACAACTTTAAAGGATGTATACGACTTGGTCAATGAATCCGCCAAAAAAAACTATAAGGATGGCAGCTGCCATCCTTATTTAATTGTAACCGATTGACTCACCAAATTTCTATACCGATCCGTACGCGCGACCATCTTCGCACGGAGTAATCGTATTGTCTTTGCGCTAACTTTCCAAGTATGAGAGCTCTGGTCTGCCCTTCTCAAAGCAGCAAAATGATGAAAGCTAGTAGATTCGATCTTGTAGCCTTTATGGATACAGTCCATCAGAAACCGCATATCGGTACCTTTAGGAACATCGGCAAATCGAACGTTGAGATGAATTTCCTTCTTAAATAAAAGAGTTGCTCCTGCAACGCAGTTTTCATTCGGCATATTGGCCAACATAAGCTTTTTTGAATGCAAAAAATACATGTAAAATTTGTTCTTTCCCACAATATCCGCTTTGGACTGACTCATTATTTTCATTGCTTCTGTTAAGTAATACGAGGAATAGAAATCATCATCATCAAATTTAGCAATCCGATCATACTTTGCCTTGCTAATTCCGTCATTTAAGCATTTGCCCAGCGACCATTTGTCTGGCAACTGGTAGATTGTTACGTTCTTTAGGTTCTTCGAATATTTCTTGTAGCTATTCATGCTCATCTTTTTGTTATTTAGAATAACAATCAGCTCTTTTGTTTTCACATTCTGACGACTAAAGTTTTTGAATAATGATTCCATTAACGCCGGTCTGTTTGTCACACATATAACAGAGACGCCTTCCGGTTTCTCATTCAAGATTTGCCGCCTCCTAGCCTAACAATTTTAGCTTTCCCGGCTGAGCCTTTTGTTACATTTCGCGTGTCATAGATAAGCGGTGCATGATTCAGCAATAATGACAACTGTAAGTTCGAATGATCCGTTGCGATAACGACACAGTCTATTCCGTTTAAAGTTTCTTCGGTTAACTCCACACTCTCTAGCCTATGCTCTCCAACTTGAATAGATGAAACGTACGGATCATGATAGACCACACTAGCCCCTTCGATTTGCAGCAGCTCGATCAGCTCAATTGAAGCAGACTCTCTATAGTCAGCAATGTCAGGCTTGTAAGCAGCCCCATAAACCATCAGATTAGCACTAGAGAGCGGTTTAGGAGCCAGCAGCCTTTTAAGCTGCTGAACAACGTATAGAGGCATCATTTGATTAACAGAATTTGAAATTTGAATAAACTCGGAATTGAGGCCATGCTGTTTAATTTTCCATACCAAATAAGAAGGATCTACTGGAATGCAATGTCCCCCAATTCCTGGACCCGGATAAAAGGCGGTATAACCGAAAGGCTTTGTACGCGCAGCATCAATAATTTCCCATATATCCAGCCCGAGAATATCACAAACCATCGCGAGCTCATTAATAAACGAGATATTAATCAATCTATATGAATTTTCCAACAGCTTCGTCATTTCAGCCGCATCCGTCGAGGAGACAGGATGAACAGCAACAAATAACTGCCGATATAATTTTTCTACTTTTTCCAAGCAGTTTTCTGTTATCCCGCTTACTACCTTTGGAATACTTTCCAAAGGGTACTTCTTATTGCCTGGATCAACTCGCTCAGGGGAATATGCGAGATAGAAGTCTTCTCCAACGCTTAATCCGGATTTACTTAAAACGGGAAGCAGAACCTCTCTTGTCGTCCCCGGATATGTTGAACTCTCTAAAATGATAAGCTGTTCTTTTTTTAGATGGCTGCTTATTTGCAAAGCCGCTTCTGTCAAATAACTCAAATTAGGTGTTCCATAAGAGGAAAGAGGTGTCGGCACACAAACAATAATAGCTTCAGCCGCTTCCATCATGCTGAGCTGATCGGATGGTGTAAATCGATTGGTTTCAAGCACTCTTTGAATCTCCTGATCTTCAATTTCTAATATATAGCTCTGCCCTCTGTTTAGTTTTTCGATTTTTTGTTGATCTAAATCGATTCCTATCACATGAAATCCCTTTTGTGCAAATAGCAATGCTAAAGGAAGGCCGACATAACCCAGACCCATTATCGCTACAATACGTTGCTCATCATTGATATTAGAAAGTAATTCATCCGTCATAATCTACTATCTCGCCTTCTTTCTAGCTTCTGAATTAGATTTGATAGTATATGAATAAACGAATGAATACGATTGGACAATTATCATAAGACGATTCACAACGTGATAGATAACCATTTGCCTCTAATCCTTGCATTTGTTTTACACAGTCGTTCGTTCAACCGCATAGAATGAAGAAATCTGTCGCGAATAATGAAAGGGAAGTGGTCATGAGATGAGAAGGAAGTTCATTAAAGCCCGCAAGCATTTTGATATTATACTGATGTCCAACTTTGGTCTTCCGGGTGGAACAACCTCATCAAATATTGAAGAAATGAAAGTGCAAAGACAAGCTGGCTTAAAAACAGGCCTCATACACATGCCTAGTAGTGCTGGTAGAAGCGCTAGAGTGATCAATAATAAAATTAAACGTATGATTGATGGAAGACGAATTAAAATGCTAGCTTATAAATCGAAGGTTTCTTGCGATGTACTTATTATTAGACATCCTAGAGTGCTTCAAATAAAAAGACGTTATAAACCCGATATTGTTGCAAAGAAGATACACATTATCGTGAATCAAACACCTAAAGTAGATTATGGCAGCAGAGGAAAGCTTGTATACAATATTAGGGAGTGCAATCAACGGGCCAAAAATTATTTTGGCCGTGCAGGTGTTTGGCATCCTATCGGCCCTCAAGTCAGATCAACCCTTCATAAGCACCATTCAATATCATTAAAATCCATTCAATTAGCACCCAAAGATTGGGTGAATATTATTAATACGAGAGAATGGAGGCGGAAAAGCCGACCGAGTAAAAGTGATGTTATAAAAATAGGCAGACATTCTAGAGATGGGCTTGTAAAGTGGCCTATCAATGCTACTGATTTGTTAAATATATATCCGAATTCTTCTAAGTATGAGATCCATGTGCTTGGCGGTGCGGAAATACCGAGAAAAACGCTGGGCAAATTACCAAGAAACTGGCATGTGATCAAATTTGGAAGACGCTCTCCCAAAGATTTTTTGGCAAAGCTTGACGTTTTTGTTTATTTCACTCATCCGGACTGCGTAGAAGCTTTCGGACGCGTTATCTTTGAAGCAATGGCAGTCGGTGTACCGGTTATTCTTCCTTATAACTACAAAGTATTATTTGGAGAAGCTGCCCTATATGCAAAACCATCAGAGGTTGAGGATCAGATCCAGAAATTAATGGCGGATTCAGAGTTTTATAACAGGCAAGTGAATAAAGCTATAAAATATGTAGACAATAACTTTGGCTATTCGAAGCACAGATCAAGAATAAGGAAAAGTAAGCGTAGTTTAAAATAATGCAGTAAAATGCACCTAGCAGTAATGGCATATGTAGGTTAGACTACATCTTCAAGCCAATATGGTTAGGTGCATTTTCAAAACTCAACTTAATAATATCTGTTTTACATCGACTTTGGCGGGAAAATTCGTTCTGCCAATGCATTGAATTCCGCTATATATCCTTGTATCGGATGTCCAAGCTTCACATCATTCATATAGGCATTCATGCGTCCAACAAACTCTGGATTTGCTGACACATACACATGCTCTACACTAGGCTTCAATCGTTTGACCTCTTCAGCAATTTTATCTTTCATTTTATCCGTCAGCTTATCCTCTCCTGTAGATAGACTACTCATTCTTTTACTCCAATTGGAGTGATCTTTCCCTAGATACTCCGTATTCGACCTACTCATCATATGCTGGTCGCCTTGAAGCTCACCTTCAGCTAACGATACCGCAACATAGGCATTTTGATCAGCCAATATGACGTAGGATCGTTTTACAGCTTCTAATTTGGAGATATGCTCGGAAATTTTGCCGCTCATTTCAATTCGATAATTTTTATGTGAACCCCTTACATTGTTCATTCTCGATTTATTGCCATTTACTCTACCTGCCTGACCATCTACTTGATTCATTCCATAGGTCTGGTCCTTCATAGAACGTTGAGTATGGATCTGGTTGCCATTCGCATCATAGCGTATCTTGTTTTGACGAATGTTTTTATTACCTAAATCCCCTAGCTTGTCACTGCAACCTGCCAGCGTTGTACTAAGAAGTAACGCTGCAGACAGAACCGCTATTTTTTTGCGCATAAGCCATCCTCCATTTAGGTTTGATCAGACTACAAGGCTGCTCTTAGCGTTTGCAGTGATCATACTGGCTATACACGCATTGACAAAAACAAATCAATGAAGTAAATTGTTATCAGATACTAGTACTTGGTACTAAATATGGAAGGATGCGTGAACTGCTATGTCTGAACAAAGTCAATCCATCGTTCGCTCCAATGCTGTCATAACCGCCATCGGCTCATATGTACCTGAACGTATATTAACAAATGCTGATTTAGAGAAGCTAGTCGAAACGAATGATGAATGGATCGTGCAGCGCACCGGCATTCATGAGCGACGAATTGCAGCGAGCAACGAGTACACGAGTGATTTATGCTTTGCTGCGGTTCAAAATATGATTGATCGCTATAACATCAACATATCCAATGTGGACTACATTATTGTGGCAACATCAACGCCAGATTCAACCTTCCCAAGCGTAGCTTCACAGGTGCAAGGCCATTTTGGCATCACAAGCTGTGGAGCTATCGATATGCAAGCAGCATGTGCAGGATTTGCAGCTTCTATACAGCTCGCTAATGGACTTCTATTATCGGGTTCTTATCGTAAAATTTTAGTAATTGGTGCTGAAACCCTATCCAAAATTACAGACTACACAGATCGTACAACCTGTATCTTGTTCGGCGATGGGGCCGGAGTTTTCCTTATGGAAGCAATTGAAGAAGATGCAGGCGATATCATTGGCGTATATTCTCAAACACATGGCTCTCGTGGTCATCTCCTTTATCGCAGCAGTCTTGCACCCGCTATCGGTGAACAAGCTATTGATATGAACGGTTTTATCGTGCAAAATGGGCGTGAAGTATATAAATGGGCGGTAAGTCAGGTAGCAGCTAGTGTGAATGAAATGTTACTACGTAACAATTTGACGATAGAGGACATCGATTGGTTTGTACCTCATAGTGCCAATATGCGGATTATTGAGGCACTGTGTGAACGAACCGGATTTAGCTTAGATCATACATTATCCAGTATTAAACATTTCGGTAATACATCTGCCGCTTCAATCCCGCTTGCCATTGATTTAGCACTTCAATCCGGCACCCTGAAACCTAATCAGCTCATGCTCTTGTTTGGATTCGGCGGAGGCTTAACACAATCCGGAGTCATTCTCCGATGGTCGTTATAAACTAGAGGAACAACTCTAGGTCTAAATATAAAGGTTAAACAAATAACCCCTTGATTGAAACTGATAGGATTAAATCCTAATTAGTTTCTTCGAGGGGTTATTCCATTACACAATTGCTGCTGTTTCCTCATCCATACTTTTTGGGTACGCATTCTCTTCTGATAGCCCTTTTATCTTGAGTTGCTTATTTAAATACGTTGCATAATGAACCGGATTAGCAAAGGTTGCCCGCCACTTCTCTATTTCTCCAGCATCTCGGAACGTTATACGCAAATCACGGAAATTAACCTCAATAAGCCATGGATGCTGCTGTTCATCCAGTCCAATATCCAACCCGAGATCAGCTATATGAGGATGTTCCTTTTCGATCGTTTTTGCAATTCGCAAAGCTAACTTTGCCACTTTTCTTTCAGTTTCAGGCCCATTCCAACCCCATTCTCCGAATAGCTTTGCTACCTTCAGCGATTGACCTCCGCAATGAAGATTGGTAACAATGGACCCTTTCTTTGCCACTCTACCGACTATACCCGTATAATTCCAACGGCCACTTCCATCCTTCTGCACGGATACTCGGAAATCAACAGGATTCCCATTATAGGTCATCAGTGTAATCCCACGCTGTACTAAATATTTTTGTTTCTTCTTTTTGATCATTTTAATGATTTGATCAATACTTACTGTTTTTCGCATAGTCCGTCCAAGTACATTGATTTCAACAACCGCTTTATCATTTTTTTTGCGAATACGAATGATTCCTTTTCCTACGGATAATGTGCTTGGCTTTAGAAACAAGTATTTGTTTTTTTCTAAAAGCTCTTTCACCGAATGATGCGTCACTGAGTTGGTATCTGGAAGATAGAGAAGCAGCCTTTTTTCTTTGGTCAAAATCTGATGAACTTCCAGCTTGGAAATGATATTTCGATCGTTAAACACGGTTCTTCCCATTTTTTTCAATTTTTTAATCTTTTTATTATCGTAGGCGTTATTCGTTCTTGTTCGATTTATTATGACGGAAGGAAGTGTTGTTTTTATACGAGCCTTATCTTTTCCGTTCCAGCCTCGGACCGTCCCCTTAACCCAATCGATATCAAGCAATGAGAAAAAAATGATTTCTTCTCCTGTCTTGTGAGCCGTTTCCAAATAAAAAGCAGGCTTTTCAAAGCTATGCTTACCTTTGATTAATCGGCTTAGCATCGAATGAGGATACAGTATTCCGATCATCGCTTTTCCTCCGATCATAATGAGATTTGCTTGTTATATTATATGTCCTCCACTTTCCCGTGACCGTAAAGACTCGAAATATAACTCCATTGATTTGCCATTCCTTCGTCAAGCGATATGATCGGATTGTAACTAAGTTCGATTCGAGCGAGTGAAATATCAGCACGCGTAGTAAACGGGTCACCTGCTTGCTCTGGTAGATACGCAAGCTTTAACTTCTTTCCGGTCAGACTTTCAATTTTCTGAATAACATCATTAACCGATGCCGTCTCAACTCCACCTATGTTAAACACAGTCCCGTGCATACCATGGTTCATCGCAGCGATATTTGCATTCACCACGTCGTCTACGTAAGTGAAATCACGTGTCTGTTCACCATTCCCGTATACCGTTAATGGCTGATCTAACAGAGCGGCTTTCATAAATCGGTGAAACCCCATATCAGGACGCTGCCTCGGACCGTATACGGTGAAATATCTCATTGCCGTATACGGCACCCCATATTGTTTATGGTACAGAGAACAAAGCTGCTCTCCCGCTAGCTTTGTCAAACCATAGGGAGAAATCGGCTTCGTTGGCGATTGCTCCGTGCTGTATGCTCCGGAGCCACCACCATAGACGGAGGAGGATGAGGCGTAAACTAATTTTTTTACTCGCGAGGACTTTTTACATGCTTCTAAAATTTTCTGAGTCAGCAAGACATTTGCACGCAAATAGTCTCCGAAAGTTGATCCCCAACTATTCCTTACACCTGCTATACCGGCTAAATGGAAAACAATATCCGTTTCCTCAAGGAGACGCTCCAAGTCAACATGCAGCAAGTCAGCAGCCTGCCACCGAAAATTAGGATGTAATAGCATCCTATTCATATTATCTTCTTTGATGTAACGATCTGGATTTTGCTCAAAATGATCTAATCCTAGCACATGATGACCCTGCTTCAGCAAAGCCTCGCATAAATGTGAGCCAATAAAGCCAGCTACTCCTGTAATGACAATATTCATATCG
>NZ_JBFUHJ010000129.1:0-12961 GCF_056402455.1 Paenibacillus sp. P4_A7
TCACGAAACATGGCTCCAGAAGGCTTCGTACAGCCCTGTATCAAGCTGTGCGATGTGGTATTCGTAGTAATAGAAACAAGAAATTAAGAGCTTACTACGATAAAAAGCGTGCGGAAGGAAAACTGTTCAAAGTAGCGGTAATTGCTTGTGTAAACAAACTCATCCACTGGATTTTTGCCATCTTGACTTCCAAAGAAGCATTTCGGCTAGAATGATCAGCATGAAATAGAAAAAAGATGAAATATATTCCTGTGCCGAAGGGGACGGTTATTTGTCATATCTTTTTTTAAGTATACTACTCCTGAAATCGGCCATTAATAATTAAATATTGACAAGCTATTAGCTGGAATAGCGTAATGAAGCAGCCGATCATTGTGGTCGGCTGCTTCCATGTTTTTATTGAACTATCGTTTCCCGTTAGCGCAATGACCTGCCCCTGCATCTATGTTACGTTTAACCGCTAAGTCAGGTACAGCGTAACTGACCGCTTGATTATGGAGTCTTCTTTAACAGCTCTATATCGTCGAAATAAATCTTCTCGCCCGTATTGAAATCATTCATGATAACTTGGATTTGTATCGAGGTGACTCCTTCTTCAGCTTCGAATTCGAGCTCAAACGGAGTCCATGTTCCTTGCGATACGGCAACGTTCCTTTTTTCCGAAGCCAGGCTTTTAACGACCGCGCCGGTGCTATCCTTTTGCTGGACGAACCAGTACAAGGTTCCGCGCGTATCCGCCGACGTATTGTAATGGATTACGCCAAGATAACGGCCGGCTTCAACTCCGGTAGAGACGACTTGATAAGGGCCGCCGCCTCCCGCTTCATTCTGTCCCGGCTGCAGTCCGTCGGCCATCAGACTGTAATCTCCGGTACGYTTGACTGCAGCGGAACGGGAGAATCCGCCTCCCCAAATGCTCCAATTTGCCGGAGCGGTCTCCGAATCCCATTGCTCGAAAGACTGGTTTAGCGCGTGCTGCTGAAATCCTTCCGTGTTGCTGCTAGGAACCGCCATGGGACTTGTCATTACTCCTTCCGTATCTCTGTAAGAAACTTTATAGACGATGCTTTGTTCCCATTGTTTAGACGAAGGCAGGAGTTCCGGAATAACGAGCGTTGCCTTCTTCGAAGCCGCATCCCAGCCGATCGACGAAGGTACGAGCGATTCCCAGGCTTTGCCGTTGATAATTCTTTCAACTGTGAAATCGGAGACGACAGGCGTCGTTCCAGGGTTCGTCATGAATGTCGCCACAAGATTTCCCTCTGCCGCCTCCACATTAGCAAGCGGCTTAGCCAAATTTATCGTTTTGTATAATTCGATATCGTCGAAATAGATGGTGTCGCCCTTCTTAAAATCTTTCATGTGAATAAGAAATTCAACCGAAGCGACGCCCTCTTCCGCATCGAATTCGAATTCGAAAGGCGTCCACTTTTCCTTCGATATGGCGGCGGGTCTAAGTTCAGAGGCTATGCTTTTCACAACCGCGCCTTTGCTGTCCTTTAACTGCATAAACCAGGAAAGTTTCCCCGCTGTATTCGCTAGCGTGTTAAATCGGAAAACCCCCGTATAATGGCCGGGACCAAGAGGCACCGTTTGAAGTGGGCCGCCTCCACCTGCTTCGTTCTGCCCAGGCTGCAGACCATCAGCGGCCAGGCTGTAATTTCCCGTGCGTTTAATCGTATCGGAGCGGGTGAAGCCTTGCCCCCAGAAGATCCAATGGTCCGCAACGGTTTGCGAGCTCCATTGTTCGAAGGAGGAGTTCAGCCCGATTGATTCATGCCCTTGAACATTCACGGGTAAGAGCACTGCGAGCGAGTTCGCAGGAGCCGTACTCCGATACGTCACGGTATAGGCAATATTTTGCTCCCACACTTTCTCTTTCACTGCAGGAACATTCAAGATGGCTTTATTCTCATCGGCTATCCATGTAAAGCCGGTTGGCGTAATCGTCGAGGACAAGCCGTTTATTTTTCTCACGACCGTAAAGTCTCCGGCAACGGGCGTCGTATTCGGTTGTTCATGGAAAGAAACGTAAAGCGCATCATCCGACAATTGTACCCCCGATACGACGATCGGAAGAGGCGGATCTTGTTCGGCGGATTGGTACACTTCGAAGTCATCGATATACATGTCCCCGCCTTCAAAGAAGCCGTTTACCGTATTGCTGACCTTGACTTGCTTCACGGCAATGCCATTGATCGTCTCTGGCACATTGTCCATGACGGAAATTTCGGTCCATCTCCCCAGCGTAGCGGAGTATGCCTGTTGGCTGCTTTTGATGGTTTTCAAAGTTGCGCCGTTTTCGTCCAATAGGTCCAACTGCAGCCAAGTATCGCYGACTGAACGAGTACCGGAAGTATAATAACGCATCTGAGCCGTGATTAATCCCGGCTTGACGGGCAACGTCTGGCTAAGCGTCCCATAATAAAATTTGTGCAAATAGAGGCAGGAATTTCCGGAATAACAGCTATCCGACCGTTCTACCCGCTGGAATTCGCCAAAGTTTAATACGGATGTTTCCCAAGCGTCTGCCGTATTTGTACCTGACTCGAATGAAGGATTTAGGTTAATGGTTTCTCCCGCTAATGCATGTTGTATCAAACGGGCATAATTCCAAGTTCCTTCATCCCGATCGGCCGCCATCTCATCGATTCGTTTAAGCAAGGGCTCCGCTTCTAGTTCATGCTGCCGGATATAGGAGACAAGTGCCCATACATGAGACGGATTCCATCCTGACCATACGAGTCCTTCCCTTACTGGATGCCAAGGATGTTCCAAAATCGGGTCTCCCTTCATCGCGTCTACGAGCTCGATTCTTTTTATTGCGTAGTCCGCTTTGATTTGCCCCTTGGCTCCTTCCTCCAATAATTGCATGGCGGACTGTAAATCCTCAGGATTCTGCATTTTCTTCGGGTAACTCAGGGCTGAAGCTTCATAGTATTCGAATTGCCGATACATTATTTGTGCGCGCGCTTTTTGTTGAGGGGTCTCTGCTTTCGCCAAGACGGACTCCAACAGGGCTCGGCTAGCCTTCATGTCCGCGTCCGTGACCTCTTCAAGATAATTGTTCATATAGAAAGATAGGAAGGTAATTCCTTTTCTCTCCTGGAACCAATCCGTCGATTGGATCCGCTTGGTCCAAAAGTTTTCCCAAAGGTCAAAGTAAGCCTTCAAATCAGCGGCGGCATTCTTCCCTACGGCTCTCTCGTACCAATCGTTCAGAAGCACATCCACGTCTTGGTCGGCATTCCATAATAGCTTGGATAGAAGCCATATCTTCGGCCCTTCTCCCCAGTTCTGCCACATTTCTCCGAAGTAGGCGATGCCGCCCTCATCTTTAAAATATTTCAGATACTCGGCCATGAGATGATTGTAGACCCTTGGCAGGGTATACGGCGTCCCAAACACATAATCATAGAATGCTAGATTGTCCGTAACCGCATTCCACGCTTCAATGCTCGCTTGATCCTTGGCTCGAACGCCATCATCGATCCACGCCATGCGGTCTTTAGTGAAGTAAGGAATAACCCTCGGATTTAAATCGAAAGATGGCGGATCGTTTACTTCCTCATAGGCCAGCACTCCAAACCATTTATCGGGGTATACTTTAAGTACCCCTTCGACGACTTTGTTCACCCAGGTGAAGTAGATATCCGACATATCCGTTCGCCCGAGCGAATTCTTCTTGGTCGGTCTGTCCGGGTGCCCCGGCTCATCTTCGCAGAATCCCCATCCATCGTTGACAGCGAGCGAGAACGAAGTCTTCTCGGGATTCTTGTCGAAGTAATCGATAATCGAATCGATTGCAGCCTTCACCGTTCCCGATTCTGTAAAGCAGGGCTGCCAAAACATATCCGAAGTCGGAATGTACCTTTCTCCGTTGCGCATCGGATAAAACTCAGGATGTGTCGTCGGATAATTCTCGCCGGGATATCCCGGAAGAGGCATGAATAAATACCATAAATTGTGTTGATAACCGATGATCCGGTCGTTCAGTCGATTGTGGAGCCCCCATTCGTAATTCAAGCTATTATCCGTAGCCCAGCTATAGTTCGGCGTATGTGTTCCGAATATGGTCCTGGATTTCATATCCGGCTCCTGCTTGATTAATTCCAGAGGAACATACAGATCGGCGCTCTGCGGTACATCTTCTCCGTCAGGCCCCGGAAGCAGCCATCGTACGCCAACATAACGTTCAAGGAAATCCAGAGCGCCGTATTGCGTTCCGTAAGCGGTCGGTCCGATGATCGTAATCCGGTCTGCTTTGGAATCGATAATAAATCCGTCAGCGTCCATCCCCTGCAGAAGCCCCGAGTAATACGCTTGATCTTCTGCACGGCTTACGCCAACGAAGATTTTTTTCAGCTGGCTGTAGGATTGTTCGTTGGATGCAAGCTGATCTACTGTAATCTGCGACAGCTGCGCTCCGGTAGATTTCTTTAAGTAGTCCGTCAGCGCGTTAGCCGCTTGCCTAATAGGTTCCGCTGCTCCCGAAGGAACGACGACGACGGCAAGCGCTTGCCCGTTCTTCACGACGGCCATGCTGGACGGGATACTAACGGGGGGTGCCCCCCCGGAGGCTACGCCTGTTCCTTCAACAACGTTCGGTTGCTTCTCGAACGTAGATAGTTTTCCCTTCTCGCTTATCGAAGCCTTCTCTATCTTTCCTTGACCGGTTACGTGAATGAGCGCATTGATGATCAGAGAGAGAACGGTTGTTTCCTTTCCAATGTCGATTCTCGTATTTGCTGCTTGCTCAGCAACGGATAGAAGTTGGATTACGCCTTTCGGAATTTCGATAACAAGGCTCTCAGACTCTACGTCGACATGTTCAAATCTTCCGATCAACGTAACTTTAGCCTCAGGGATTAAAGAATCCGTTAGCCTTACGTATTTAAAGCCCGAGCTGCCGTTCGTACTTGCATTTTCCAAAATGGCGGAAGACTTCACGCTCATTTCGGCGACCGTTGTCTTGCCTTCCGTGACAATCCGAACGATGCCCGTTTTCTTGTCTATCGTCACGCTTACGAGCGCACTGTCGACGAAGTGAATGCTGTTCTTTCCCCCGCCCTTGACGGTAGTGGTTCCCAGCACCGTAACGTTGCGAAGATAGACCTCCCCTTGGCCGATCGCTTCGTCTAAAAGCAGGTTACCGGCAATCTTCATGTTCTGCAGCGTCGCTCCGGAAGCGCTTACAATTGCGTCTCCTTGAACCGTTCGAATACCCGCTGAAGGCCCGTACGTACCCGCCATGTTGAAATGGACCGACTTCTTCGATTTCAGCGCCCGGTCAAGGGTCACCACTGCTTCTGCCCGCGTCATGTAGGCTAGCGGCTTAAAGCTGCCGTCTCCGTAGCCTAACATCACTTTTTCGTTTGCCGCAGCTCCTACCGCTCCTCGGCTCCAATCTGGGATAGTATCGGCATCAGTGAATTCGCTGACACCGTCTGTGTACTGCTGACGGTCGAACCCGAGCAACCGGGAGAGTATTAAAGCCGCTTCCTGTCTGCTGATCTGAAGGTTAACGCCGATTTCCCCTTTCCCTAAGCCTTCGACATATCCTTCCCGAACCGCGATGGCCACATCATCATAAGCCCAGTTCGATTGTTCAAGATCGGCAAAAGCGATTTTCGCCTTGTCGTTATAACCGAAGGACCGGTTGATAAGCGCCATCCACTCACCCCGGCTTATGGTTTGATCCGGTCTGATCGTCCCGTCGGCATAGCCTTTAATCAAACCGGATTCGCTCCACCGAGACAATTGCTCCGCCGCCCAATGGCCGTTCAAATCGGAGAAAACCGTTTTAGACGCTGCGGAACTTCGGAACGCACTTTCCGCAGCGCCGAAAGCCTTCGGAGCGGGGAAATAAAGATTCGTGCAAATCAAACAAATAACCAATACGGTCAATCTGATCTTTTTAAATAATGTGTTAGTCTTAACCATAACGGACCTCCTGTTATTAATCGTCTGCATGCCATAGCCTCCTCGATAATGTTTTGTTCCGGATACTATCGAAAGCATTGAACTTGCCGCCAACCCTTCCTCAATTTGGCATAGGCATCCCCCCCTTAACAGACACAAACGAATACTCGCCCGATCCGACCTCGAAGATAGCCTGATCGCCTTCGACGCCTKCAAATTGAACGTCAGCGGACTTTAATACGGGCTCGCCGTTGACGAATATGGACCGATACTGCCCATTCAGAACATTCACATACACCTCTGCGGTTGTATTTACCGGGATGGCAATGTTCAGGCGGTATTGTCCATCCGACAGCTCCCAATGGCTGATTATTTTGCCGTAAACACATTCGAACTCACCCCGGGCATAGGTAAGATTACCGCCAAGTATGGGACGGATCATGATACGCTTGAATCCGGGATGCAGCGGATCGGCATCGATCCCGGCGACTGTGCGAAATAACCATTCCCCCACAGAGCCCAAGCTGTAATGGTTAAGGGAGTTCATAACCGGATCCTGAAACCCTTGCTTCTCTGTCCAGCCATCCCACCTCTCCCAGATTGTGGTCGCCCCGTGTTTAATCGAATAGCCCCAGGAAGGAAACGTATCCTGCAGCAGAAGCCGATAAGCGGCATCCGGACGCCCGCCCCTGGTGAGCACGGGCAGCAAATAAGATACCCCGAGAAATCCGGTTGAAAGATGTCCGCCGCGCTTGTCAATGTCTTCAACAAGATGACTTACCGCATGCCGCTCATTTTCACCGGACAGAAGCTTCATCTGAAGAGCCAGCACATAAGCCGTTTGCGTATTCCCCTTGATCCGGCCTTCAGGACCGACAAAGGCTCTGTTAAAAGCCGACCGGATGTTCTCTAGCAAGGCCGAATACGTCTCAGCATCATTCGATCTCCCTAACACACGGGCAATATTCTCCATAATTGATGCGCTATAAGCGAAATAAGCGGTCGCGATCACATCCTTGGGCGTATCGGCATCTATGGATAACCAATCCCCGAAGCCGTATTCTCCCACGACATAGTCCTCGCTGACTCCGAGTACAAATTGTATCCATCTGCGATAGGATTCGTAATGCTCTTGCAACACTCTGAGATCTCCATACACCTGATAGAGCGTCCAAGGAATAATGACCCCCGCATCCCCCCAACCTGGAGAGAGCTTCTGGTTATAGGGATTGTTATCCGTCAGCAAATATCGGGTAAGCCCGCCCTCGGGATTCACGATATGAAAGTTGCCGCTTTCCTGCTGCGCATCGGCCATATCGATCATATATTTGCGGAAAAAGGAAGCGACATCCATGTTATAAGCGGCTGTGCGAATGAAAACCTGCGCATCTCCCGTCCATCCCCAGCGCTCATCCCTCTGCGGACAATCCGTCGGCACGCTGAGAAAATTATCCCTCCCGCTCCAAACAATGTTGCTTTGCAGTCGGTTGATCATCGGATTGGATGTGGAAAATGCCCCTGTCAAAGCTAGTGCCGAATGAACAACCTGTCCGACAACGGAATGCACCACAGCTTCCCCGCAGGATGCCGTTACCTCCACGTACTGGAACCCGTGATACGTAAACTGCGGCGCGTRGGTTTCCACATCATCGCCTTTAAGAATATAGATGTCGGTTTGTCCGGCGCCTCGCAAATTTGCCGTATATAAAGAGCCGTCCGTATCGAGTATCTCACCGTAACGGAGCGTAACCCGGGAGCCTGCCAGCCCGGAAAGCGTAATCCGCACCCAGCCGGAGATATTCTGTCCCAAATCGTAAATCATCTGAACGTCCGACCGCTTACTCGTATTTTGCGGAACAAGTTCCTCTATGATCTGTACCGGAGGATCCACCTGCGCAACAAGCTTGACCCCATCGCGAGCACGCACATCAGCCGCTAACCAACTGCCGTCATCGAACCCCACCTCATCCCAACCGAAGTGTTCTCTTCGCGCATCGAAGATTTCACCCATAATGATATCTGCCGCCAGTACAGGCCCAGTGTTGGCTTTCCAAGATTCATCCGAAATTATCCTCTCCGTTGTGCCATCCTCATACTCGATGTTCAACTGAAACAATAAGTATGGCTCGGTTCCGTACTGATGCTTTCCAATGCTGGCGATATGGCCCGCATACCAACCGCTGCCGAGTAAAGCCGCCACCGCATTGTCACCTATTAATAGAAGGGAAGTAACATCATAGGTCTGATACAGCACCCGGATATTGTAATCAGTCCAACCCGGAGCAAAGTAGTCGTCGCCAACCCGCTGTCCGTTTATGCGCAGCGTATAAAGCCCCAAAGCAGTTGCAAATACAGTAGCTCGGACAACGGAACGTTGCAGTTGAAAAGATTTCCGTACGCAGGGGCAGGGGCCTAGTTCCCGTTCCTTCAGATCGGCATCCTGATCGGACAGTTCGATGTGGCAATCGTTCATACCGATCCACTTGGCATGCCAATCTTCAGGCTGAAGCAGCCCTGTTGAAAATATTGCAGGCTCGCTCCATGGCGTTGCGACGCCTTCCTTATCCCACACCTGAACCGACCAATAGTAAACGGTATTCGACTTCAATGCGATTCCGTCAAACTCGACATGAACGGATTGATCGGATTTGACCTTGCCGCTATCCCATACGCCGCCTATCTGATCGTCAAGGATCGCTAGATTGGAATCGACGATGATCCGATAAGCCGTTTGTCTTTGCGCCCGTTGATCGGATTGTAGAATCCAACAGAATCTTGGCTTCAGCACATCGATTCCAAGAGGGTTCTCTTTGTATTCGGTCTTCAGTTTTGTAATTCGCAATGTTCCTCTATCCTTTCACGGCGCCCAATGTAGCGCCCTCCATAATTCTGCGCTGCAAAAAAATATACATGAAGATCAGCGGAATCATCGTGATCATGAGTCCGGCAAACAAGGTTACCCAATCGGCCTTGTATTGCATAATTTGACTGGCCTGATACATGGCGACGCCGATCGTATACTTATCCGGGTCTCCCAAGTAAATGAACGGCCCCAAGAAATTGTTATACAAGCCGAGACACTTGAATATGGCCACCGTGACGATCCCGGCAGTCGAAAGCGGCATAATGATCTTGAAGAAAATTTGGAAGATCGATGCCCCGTCGATCGCGCCGCTCTCCTCGAGCTCCTTCGGCAGAGATTGCATAAAGCCGCTCAACATCATCAAAAAGAAGGCGCTTTCGCTGAAGCTATCTAAAATAATGATTCCGGTCAGACTGTTAGTTAGATGCAAATCGCGCATCAAAATATACTGTGGGATTAATGCATTGATTCCCGGGAGGAACAGAGACAACATGATGATGCCCCACATCAGCTTTCTCCCTCTAAACTCCAAGCGAGTCAGCACGTAAGCGTTAATAGCCGTCAAGAACGTACCGATCACTAAACTTGCGCCAACGTAGTAAACCGTATTGACCATTGCACTTCCTATTCCATATTCCTTCCAGGCATCTTTATAGTTACTCCATTGCAGAACCCCTGGTAGATTCCACACGCTTTGGAAAAACTCCTGATTTGTCTTGAGCGATTCATAGAATACCCAGATCATAGGAAACAGGATCGTCACTGACCAGATCAGGAGAATGATGTACCACCAAGCATCGACTATCGTTCTTCTCTCTCTCATTGCTGCCCCTCCCTAGTATTCGGTATCCCGATTTGTCGTGAACTTATCGATCACAAGCTTAGTTACAATTAGGATAACGAACAACATCATCCCGATCGCCGATGCGTATCCATAGTTGTGAATTCCCCCACCGAACGCGATATTGAACATATATAAGCCGATTACATCTGTCGAGCCCGAGGGTCCTCCGTTCGTTAAGATCAAGATGTTCTCGAAACCCTTGAACACGCCTAGCATTATAAATAAAACGGCTACGCGAATAATMGGGGTCATGAGCGGGATCGTAATCTTAAAGAGCCGCACCCGGTGGCTTGCTCCTTCGAGAATCGCCGCTTCGTAGAGCGATTTCGGAATCGTGCTCATCGCATTCAGAAAAATGACGAAATAGAACCCTACGGCGCCCCAGACAGAAGGTGGAATCGTCGCCCACAAGGCGGCTTTCTTCTCACCTAGCCAATAATAATTTCCGATATCCACACCGATCAATCGCAGCCCGGCATTCAGCAAACCGAAGGATCCGTCGTATACGAAGGACCACAGTAAGGAAACGGCAACCAAAGAGAGCACATTTGGGAAAAAAAATAGCACTTTAAACACCGAATTGAATCGGTACCCCTTATTAGCTAGCAAATACGCAAGGATGATTGATATGAAAACAACAAGTGGAGTAATGGTTACCATAAGTAGCACGTTATGCCATAGTGCCCGCCATACGTAGTCATCTTGAAACATCTCTTTGAAATTGTTCAGGCCGACGTATACAGGATCTTTAATTCCATCCCAATTCAATAAAGAGTAATAGACCGACAACAAATTCGGGTACAACGTAAACAGAATATATCCTCCGAAAGCTGGAATTGTTGCCAGTAAGATAAACAATCTCTTCTGAAACTTGGCCTTCTGCTTCCAATGTTTACTTGGGGATGCTGTTGCGCGCACGACAGGATTACGCAGTTCATTCATCGTGATGTCGCTCCTTTTACTATTCACGGAGCGCTTGATACCTTCAGCGCTCCGTGATAATTTCCTATTAAATACGTTCCTTGATGTCGTTCTATTATTTCTTAGCGGCAATTGCTTTGGCGAGCAGCTCCTCGGCCTCTTTCAGCTTAGGCTGTGGATCTTGCTTACCTGAAGCGATATCGTTCATCGACTCATCTATAAACCTTCTCGCCTTTTCCGCATTCGGATCGGTTAACGAAACGCTGCGTGCCTCGCTAGTGCCTTTAACAGGGTTGTTTTTCATATATTCCAGAACGGCTTTCGGTGCATCCTGCAGCTTATCGACCAAAGCAGCATCGTTCATGAAGTCGGTACGCACGGGCAGCCCGCCCGCTTTCTCCGCAAAACGCTGTTGGACATCCAGGTTCCACATCCAAGCGAGAAACTCCTTGGCCCACTTCTTGTTCAGTTCCGGTTTAGCAGCCCAAATGTAATGGCCGCCGCCTGCATAGATTTGATAATATTTAGTGCTGTCCGGATTATCGTTCATCGGCGCCAGCATGAATCCCCATTTAAATCCTTCGGGAATCGAATCCTTCATTTCGTTCTGTACCCATTCACCCGTCGAAGCCAATGCGGCTTGTCCTTGAAGCAGTTGCATTTGCGATTGCGTGTGGTTTAGCGCAGCTACGCCTTCCGGGAATGCCTTCTTCTTGGCTAGCTCGGCAATCCGGTTATAAACGCCTAAGCTTTCCGGAGATGTATAGAAAGGTGCTTTAAAATTTCTAAAGTCATCATTGAATTTTTCTAAAGTCCCGCTACTTTCGGCGATTTCGAACATTTGTGCGATTCCGAAGCTAAAGTTCAAGTAAACCGGGAATTTGCCGGGATAAGTAATCGGGATTAGACCCGCTTGTTTAATAGAATCGGTAAGCGCCGTGAACTCGCTCCAGTTTTTCGGATTTTGATTCCAGCCATTTTTCTCGAATAGCGCTTTGTTGTAGAAAAGACCTGTTACGCTTTGCCCGTAAGGAAGAGCATACATTTTATCGAGAATAACGGTTCTTCCTTCGTAAATACCCGATTGAAGCTCCTTCAACGTCTTCCCTTCATTATCGAATGCTTTGTGATCCCAGAGATCGTCCTGCGGCTCCAGCTTTCCGGCTTCCACTAGGCTGGTTGCCATTGCTGCACCTCCGCCCGGAAGGGAAATCGAGAAAATATCAAACATATCGTCATCGTTTTTAGCCGCTATTTTCGTACCGCTAATCGTATCGATCTTAGGGGAATAAGTCGTATCGAAGCTTACGTTCGGAAATTTCTTCGTGAACGTTTCAATGGCGTAGTCGATCCATTCCCGGCCGCTGCCATTTTCCCAATAACCGAATTTCAAGGTCACTTTCTCGTCTTTTGGAAGGCCATTTTCAGGATAAATATTAGATTCGCTGGCGCTCGCTTCAGGGCTTGCTGTCGTGCTTCCTGCCGCTGAACCGGTTTCTTGACTATTGGAAGCTTGAGAATTGTTATTGCCATTACTACACGCTGCCGTCATAACTACTAGAAGCAAACAGATAAACGATAATCCCCAAATCTTAGCTTTGTTTTTCATAGATGAACCCTCCAGATTATTTTGTTTTTTTAATTACTCGTTTCCTTACTCATTTCTATACATCCTTAAAGCTCTTCCTCCGTTCCGAAGCGGCCATTCATACGTCCGACGCTTCGGAAATAAAAGTAACATCCCCGCTCTTTCGCGGTATATAGACCATTTTCCAGCGATAGATGGAAAGGAAGTAGTTCCGTTTTTGAGACGATAGACATTAAGTCAGCAATAGATATTTCTCCAGATGATTGCTTATTTCGTGAAAAAAGAAGCCTGCAACACCATGCAGGGCTTCAATTCGAACTATTTTTCTTGCGGTATTGGCCTGGGGTTTCACCAGTATGCTTCTTAAATACTCGAATGAAAGTTAATGACTGATCATACCCGACGAAACGACCGATATCCTGAATCGCCTCATCCGTCTCCAAGAGCAATTGTTCCGATTTCTCCATCCTTACCTTGGATACATACTCGACGAACTTCATCCCGAATACTTCTCGAAATAGATGGCTTAAATATTTGGCGTTTAATCCGAATTCGTCGCTTAGATGGGTGAGCGATAGATCGGGGTTGCTATAATTGTCGGCGATATACGTTTTAACTTGATGCATAAGCTGGTGGGACGACTTGTTCTCACGAAGCTTATTTAGTTTGTCGTAGGCATCCTTCAGAATATCGTGTATGGCCTGATAAACTTCTTCTTGCGTTTCTTCTTCAAGCGCCATCAGCAAGGAAGGCTGTACATTTTGAATCCAAACATTGTTTAATTCTTCGGTCAGCTCAGCCATTTCCTTCTGCAAATACCCAA
>NZ_JBFUHJ010000130.1:0-12937 GCF_056402455.1 Paenibacillus sp. P4_A7
GCGCTAAAGTATTGGTCTTCAATGGATGTAATGCGATGGTAAGTTAACATAATAGCACTTCTCCTTTATTTAAATGGATTACGCCATTCCATAATGGCAGCATTATTACAAGATTGTACATCATCTAAATAATGATGGGCAACACCGATCGGTGTCCGACCGCATCTCAGAAGAAAAGTAATGACAGGATCCTTCCATTCACCTTGCAGCACTTTCTCCAAGTAAACCTCTGGAGAAACCTCGGCCGCATAGGCATGATAACCAGGCATTCTCCCACCGCCAAGTAGCCTTTGCAAACCTAGATGCACCACCGTCTCGCACATCGTTTGCATGAGCCATTTTCCAATACCTGATTTGCGATAAGCTGGGATAACACAAATATCTATAACATAGAGTGTGTCACCGCTACTGTTATGATTGCGAATATAGCCTTCGTCAGCTATCGCGTTCCAATTATGAGAGTTGTTGTAATCATCCATATTAACTATAAGTCCAGTCATAGATCCAATCAATTTCCCATCGAGCTCCGCACATAAGGCGCCTTCTGGAAAACGTGAGACGTGCTCAGACAACTGCTCGTGGTCCCACCATAACTCTTCTGGATAAGGAGGAGGAAAGCTTTCACGTTGTATATCTATAAGTGCAGTAAAATCAGACTCGGTATAATTGCGAATAATGGTTTCTTGCGGTTTTCCGTCTATAAATAAATACARTGACTTCTGCATGACGTTCCACCTCTACTCATTATAGATTTTGAGAGCGTTTGATCAGTTCCAATCGGGGTAGAGGTCTGTTCTCCGATCTCTCCAAGTTGTCACAGACCCTCTCGCTCTTACATCCTCTAGCAGATCTAGATCAAGATCGGCAACGACTAACATATCATCATTTATGATTCCCTCGCTTAAAATACCAGCTGGAGGGAACGGAATGTCATTCGGAGCAATTATTGCCGCTTGGCCGAAATTCGCACGCATGAAATCAACTTTGCGTAAAGAACCTACTGTTCCTGTAGTCACGATGTATACCTGATTTTCAATCGCTCTCGCATGACAGCAATATCTTACACGGTAAAAACCGTGACGATCATCTGTACAGGATGGACAGAATATAACATCGGCCCCCTTTGCCCTAACCATGCGTACGATTTCAGGGAATTCAATATCATAGCAGGTCAGCATCGCTATTTTGCCAAATGCCGTCTCGAACACTTCAACACCTTCGCCAGCTGACATATTCCACTCACTAACTTCAGTTGGTGTAAGATGTATTTTATGCTGAATGTCTACCTTCCCATTCGGATGGAAAAGGTGTGCAGCATTTCGAAGCTTGCCATGATCAACCTCAATAACATGTGTACCGCCAACTATGTATACGTCATACTCTGCAGCTAATGAACCAAAAAGCTGCAAGTAGGCTTCCGTAAAATCAGGCAAGCTCTCAATCGAGAGAGCATTTCCATGACCATCRCCAATAGACAATAATTGAGTCGTCATAAACTCGGGGAACAATACAAATTGAACCCCGTATTCAGACGCATTGCGTACATAGTGAGTCACCTGATCAGCGAATTGCTCAAAGGATCCAATGTCCTCCAGCTTATACTGAACGGCTGCCGTACGAAACTTCATAGATGAACCTCCTATCAATTATCATTTAGCCTCTTCGTAAGTTCTAAGTTCTACGCTGCTTAAACTGCAGAGTAATCGTAGTCCCTAAATCAGGCAAGCTAAATACATCTACTTTACCTTCATGCAAATCGACAATTCGCTTCGCGATGGATAATCCGAGACCAACTCCACCGGTTGTACGACTTCTTGCTCCATCTACCCGATAGAAGCGTTCAAACAGATGAGGTATCTCGTTTTCAGGAATACCCATCCCTTTATCCTTGACCTCGATTTTCACAATGTTTCTCATTAGAGTGATTGTGATATCAATCGGATCCTTTGAATATTTAATCGCATTATCTAATAAAATAACGAGCAATTGTCTGATTTTGTCCTTATCGCCAACCATTCGAACTACTTTTGATAATGCCTTTACGCGAATAGAGCGCCCGAAAGTGGTTTGCAGCATCGTCGCGATTTCATCAACGACCTGAACGACATCAAACAGCTCCTGTTGCAACCAATCCTCTTGTTCGGCTTCTGCGAGCATAAGCATCGATTTCGTCAAGTTTTGCAAACGATTTGCTTCCTTGTCGATCGCCTCAATTGCCTCGTCGCGTAGGCTCTGATCATCTCGCCCCCACCGCTTCAACATTCCTGCATAACTGCTAATAACGGTAAGCGGAGTTTTCAACTCATGCGAAGCATCTGCTACGAACTGCTTCTGTTTGGCGAATGTACGATCAAGTCGTTCAATCATCTGATTGAAGGCGCGTACTAGCTGCTGCAGCTCTGCTGACTCCTCACGATTACTCAGTTCAATTTGTTTGAGCTTACCGCTTCGATCAATTTCTCGCATCGTATTAACCATTTGCTGAATAGGAGCAGTAAGCCTTGATGTGAACCAATACGTACCAAAAATAGCAAATAAAACAGCGCCGCCGCTCGTAATACTTAAAGCTGCGACCAGAACTTGCAAGTAATTGTCCAGTTCATCTAAAATCCGACTAACCTCAAGCATGGCGATGACATGGCTACCCTCATAAAGCGGTACACGCATGTATAACACACGCTCCCCGCTCTTAGTAATCATGCCTGTATGATGCTGTGTCTCGAATGTGGCAGGCAGCTCAAGCAAAAGCGGGTTAGTACCCGATATATTGACTACACGATTATTCGGCACAATGATACGAATCATTTCATTCACGTTATAATAATCGTTCAGCAGTTCTGGAGTATTTAGCCCTTGGCCACTCTGTATTCGAGGGTTCTCCAGCATCGTATTTACCTTATTGGAAATCACTTCTTCTTCGCTATCAGTCGTGATTTTTATGACATAAAAGTACACGAAAATATTAAACAGAATCAGAATAAAAATAAGCCAAAAAATAGTGAAAAGCGTAAATCGTTTACGCAGTGTCATGCATCGGGCTCCTTTATCATATAACCTACTCCACGAACCGTATGAATCAGCTTATGGCGGTAACCCTTGTCCAGCTTTTGACGTAAATAACGAATATATACATCAACTAAATTTGTTTCACCAATGAAATCATAGCCCCATACCTCGGATAAAATATCCTCACGAGACTTTTCATCGTTTTTGTTCTCCACTAAGTAAACTAAAAGCTCGAATTCACGTGGAGTTAATTCAATTAGAAGATCTTTGCGATATACTTTGCGTGTCCGCAGCTCAATCGTCAAATCACCAACTTTAATGAGGTCAGAACCTTCCGCTTCTCGCGGGTTTATCTGAAAAATACGTAAAATATTGCGAACGCGCGCTAGCAGCTCTTCCATCGCAAAAGGTTTTGTAATGTAGTCATTCGCACCGTGCTCGAAACCACTCACTTTATCCGGCACCGTATCTCTAGCAGTCAACAATATAATAGGCACTGGATTTCCTGCTTGGCGCAACAATCGCAGCACTTCAATTCCACTCATTTCAGGAAGCATCACATCTAACAGCATTAGCTCCCATTCTCCTGTAGATGCCATTTCGTAGCCAGTACGGCCGTCAGCCGCAGTTCCTACAGAATAACCCTCATGCTCTAATTCAAGCTGCAATRTACGAGAAATACCCGCTTCGTCTTCAACGACAAGAATTCGTTCTTTCATCTTAACGCTCACCTGCTTTTCGTTTATCTTCTTAATCACGTGCCTTTTCTTTCATCATAATGAAGCAACCTCATAAAAGCAAGCAAGCCGATCTACATGAAAAAGTAGACCGGCCTGTGCTGCATGAGTACATCTTTCTTCAAAAGTACTGCCTTCGTTTAATGCTGTGTTTGCATCGCCCAAGCTTCAACATCCCAAACTTTGGTAACCCAGTCTTCATAGAAGTCAGGTTCGTGAGATACAAGCACTACAGTACCTTTAAATGCTGTAAGCGCACGTTTCAATTCAGCTTTGGCCACGACATCCAAATGGTTCGTCGGCTCATCGAACAAAATCCAGTTACTTTCGTGCATCAACAATTTGCATAGGCGAACCTTAGCTTGTTCTCCACCACTTAGCTGATTAAGCTGACGAGAGATATGTTCATTTTTCAGACCGCAACGTGCCAGTGCTCCGCGAACCTCTGACTGCGTCATCGTCGAAAACTCATTCCATACATCATCTAGTGGAGTCATCGTTGGTGCTTTGGACTCTTGTTCGAAATAAGCTGAGCTCAAATAATCACCACGATAGGTTTTACCGTCAAGAGGCGGAACAACGCCAAGAATGGTTTTAAGTAGAGTCGATTTACCAACACCGTTACAACCAACAATAGCAATTTTATCACCGCGTTCAATAAGCATATTCATTTTTGGCAGCAATGGCTTGTTATATCCAATGACCATATCTTTAGCTTCAAAAACGGTTTTACTGCTTGCGCGTGATTCTTTAAAGTTAAAAGTAGGCTTAGCAGCTTCTTCAGGCTTGTCGATTCGATCGATTCGATCGAGCTGCTTTTCACGGCTCTTCGCTCGGCCGGAGGTCGAGGCACGTGCTTTATTTCGAGAAATAAAGTCTTCCTGCTTTTTAATAAAGTCCCTTTGCTTCTCATAGGCGTCAATATGCTGAGCTTTATTCAAGTCAGCCATCTCAAGAAACTTATCATAATCGGCTGTATAACGTGTCATCTTCGTAAATTCAAGATGATAAATAACGTTTACTACTTGGTTCATAAAGTCCGTTTCATGTGAAATAAGAACAAAGGCATGAGGATACGACTTTAGGTAATTGGTCAGCCAGTTGATATGCTCTTCATCCAAATAGTTCGTAGGCTCATCAAGCAATAAGACCGTAGGCTTCTCCAAAAGTAGCTTTGCAAGCAATACTTTCGTACGCTGACCACCGCTAAGCGCGGTTACGTCGCGATCTAAACCAATAACGCTTAGACCTAAACCATTTGCCATTTCATCTACTTTCACATCGATTAAATAGAAATCGCCTATTTCAAGTTCCTCTTGAATTTCGCCCATTCGCTCAAGCAATTTTTCAAGCGTATCCGAATCAGCTTCACCCATTTGTGCTGCAATATCATTTAACTCCTGCTCCAAGACAAGCATCGGGGCAAAAGCATCTTTCAATACATCGCGAATCGTTTTACCTGCTTCAAGCTTTGTATGCTGATCCAAATATCCATAATGAACGCGAGGAGTCCACTCCACCTTACCTTCATCTTTCAAGAGCTTTCCAGTCAAAATATTCATTAACGTGGATTTACCCGTCCCATTAGCTCCGACAAGACCAACATGCTCCCCTTCTAACAAACGGAAGGATACATTTTTGAATAATACCCGATCCCCGAACGTATGTGATAATTGCTCTACAGTTAACAAACTCATTATTTTTATCTCCATTCATGAATGATCACTAAATCTAGTCTTCAAGTTCTATCGTTTTGCCCGTATTATTGTAACACAAATCCGACTATTTTGTATTAAATTCATTGTAAAGCAATGCAAAAATAGGCTGAAAAGCACGATTCAACCTTTTTGCATGGCGAGTTTCGTCAGTAATCCATTGTCCATTCCATTGAGCGGACACTACTGCTTCGGTTGGGAGTAATGGTATTGCAGCAGCCGGTTTTACTGGAAATAATGCCAGCCATTCACTCCGTTCACGAAACCGCATATCCTTATTAGCAATCCATATAAAACGGCATCCCATATCTTTTAACTCCTCGGCTAAGTTTGTAAGCCTGTGCAGAGCAATAAGCTGCCACTTGGCTACACAAGGATCTGCTACTATGAATATTAATCGCGACTCCTTCAACAGCTGAAGCGCACGAGGCTCATTCCATTTGTCAGACAGATCGATCAAAGTGACCTCACTTTTTAATTGACGAAGCATCTGTTCAAATCTTTGATCATCAGAGATCATCTGTAAAGGCTGCTCCGGTAGTAGCGTTAACCAGCTAACCTTGCTTTCCTGTTGCTTGTAATTTATATATCGTTGATCAAAAGCTGGCTGACCTTCCTGTTCGGAAGCTATCGGCCTAACTTTCTTTGGCAGCATCCCATGCCATTCTGGACATAAGCCACAATACTCCGCTGCAATCGTTGCTACTTCTAGTTTTTCTAATAGTGCTGCTAAAGTTACTGTTATAAATGTAGCTCCTGCACCAGATGATAAAGAAAGGACACAAGCTTGAACACGCTTAGCAGGAGGAATGTTGCGAGATTCAGCCTGACTATGGCTTAGATTATCATATCGTGGTAATCGTTGTTCAAATGTTCTTAAAGCGCGCTCGACCTCATCCATCGTTTGAAATCGAAATTGTGGATCGCGCTGGAGCATACGTTGAAGTACCGTTTTGAACGCAGCCGGCAGCTCACTTTGCAAATGATCGAATAAATTCTGATTCCATTCTGTTGAACGGTCTGACGAATAGCTTCTACCGCCACTAACCATGTAATACAGCAGTGCCCCAAAGCCGTACACATCCGTTCTCGCATCGCTTTGAGCAGTTCCTGCTTGTTCTGGTGCGGCATATCCAACTGTACCTAGTTGAGTCGTATCCTGATCTTTATCATCCTTATAACGCCTTGATATACCAAAATCAATGAGCTTTATATGTCCATTATTATCTATCATTACATTGGATGGCTTCAAATCACGATGAATAATAGACGGTGACTGCGAATGTAAATAACATAAGGCAGAGCAAAGTTGAATGGCGATATTTATCATTTGATTGAATGTAAAGCTGGTGAGGGTTCCGATTGCTGCAGTAATGGTCTGTCCGTCAATATAGTCCATTACTAGCACTTCACATCCCTCTTCAAACCCAGTAAAGTAATCAAGTATTAAAGGTAAATGCGGATGCTGTAGCTGCATTAACGTATAAGCTTCATCCGAGTATCTGCTGCTGCCACTCCGATTAGAAATCGTTACCTTTAAGGCTCTCAATGTACCCTCTAGCTTCATATCCTCTACTGCATACACAACCCCCATGCCACCTCTTCCAATCGTTCCTACAATCCGATATCGTTCACCAATTATTTCCCCCATCTGTAATGTATGCATGTTACTTTGAGAATTGTTCAAGCTAATTCCCCCTTATCTGAGCACAAAAAAAAGCATTCCAATGCCGCCTGTTGTCACAGAAGCGGAATTGGGATGCTTTCCCGATACTCTATCTTATTAATTACTGATACTTTAGCATAAAATGATAAGGTAAAACAACCAATCGTGCTTGTTCAAAATGAAGTGGCGATTAGTTATTTTTTTTGCAAATACAACGTAATTTCTTCTCGATTATGGAACAACTGTTTCGCTCGTTCAAGTGAAAACACTGTTCCCAGTCTCTCAATTACTTCTTTTATCGTTTGAAGCGGTTTGCGATGCATTAATTTAACTGTAATAATTGCTGATGCTCCTTCTGCAAGCGATGCTTCAAGATCCAGCACCAGCTTACACATGAGCATAGGACTCCAGCTCATATCACAGACAAGTAGATCAAATGTTTTTGGCTTAAATTTCACTTCAGACGCATTGCGCTTTAAATGGTTTAAAGCCGGGTGTCCGATTAATGATGGATGCAAGTCTGCTGGATCAACCGCGGTCACATGCAATCCTCTCTCAAGCAGCAAAGAAGTCCATCCACCTGGTGCAGCACCAATATCTAACGCACGGCTAAACAAGGAATAATCCATCCCGAATGTCCGCTCCGCTTCCAGCAATTTGAACTTAGCACGAGAGACTTGTCCTTCTTCACGTTGAAATCGAACAGCGCCTCCTGGCCAATCAGACAACATTTCCGAGGGCGTGCCAAAACCAATGTAAAGCTGCTGCGCTGCAGCATAAATGGCAATTATAATATCCGGTTGCTGTACGACCGGCTCAGCATCAATTTCTTCAAGGACCGCATCTATAACTGCTTTCGTGTCTGACGCGCTATAGTGAAATTCAGATTTTGAAGTACGTCTAATATGTACGGCAATCCGTTTATGTTGAAGCGTTAATACAGCATTCCRCACCATATCGGATAACTGTTCTAGGTCATTTGCGTTACCGTTTATTTCAATCGTCCGATCAACCGGCTGTACATGCCGCAAGAAAATAGGCTCCTGCTGATGGATGGCTTCCAATGTGGCCTCGCGGCTTAGTGGGCTATTCATCAAAAAAACTTCACCCGCCGATAGTTGTGTGTAGGCCGCGCCCTCAATAATCCTCCGAAGCTCTTCCATCGCATAAGGCGAATAGCTCTGATTTGCTGTTCCAATCCATTGACTCACGTTTCTATGCCTCTTCCGTTATATATTCCTACAAAACACCCAAACCCTTTAGGGCTTCTACCAGACCTTCAAAGGCTTTACACCCAAACCCTTAAGGGCTTTCTAACCAGACCTTCAAAGGCTTCTAACCAAACCTTCTAAGGCTTTCACCCAAACCTTCAAAGGCTTCCAACCAAACCTTAAAAGGCTTTTCGAACCCACCCAAACCCTCCCTTCCAAGGGAGGGCCCCGAGGGTTGCACCCTCTGGACACCTGCAATTGGACTAACGTGGGAGTTACAGAATTAGCTGTGAGTTACCTTATGTGGTGGATCGCTTTCGTCCCGATGGGACACGCTTCCTGTTTATGAGCGCTTAGAACGCTTGGAGCGCTTGTGTAATCTAGATACACTAAGATCTGAGTAACGTTATTGTTACTCAGATCTCACTAGATTAGCAATCTTATTTAATAACTCTTCCGACATGGGACCGTTGTGGAGCTTGGTTCCTGCCGGAATACTGGTTGATAATAAATGATACATTTGCATACGGCCTGATGCACTGGATGTGTGAAGGTAGATTTGCTCTGGGTAGYGACCGCTCTCTACGATGTGGCGAACTACTTCGTAGCCCGTAGGCTGGCCCCAGCCAAGATCATAATCAAGAGACAAAATATCAACAGACTCGAGATCAAGCAGTTGTTTGCATTCCTCTGCATTTAACGCGAGTGCGAATCCTTTGGGACATTCGCGATAATCATCTAAATAAACATGAATCATGGTCGAATCCTCCATTCACGCATCCTTTTCAAAGCAAGCTGTATCACTCTCACTGATCCTTCTGACAGCTCAAGCATACAAATGCTTTTCGTGCGGATACGTTTATTCTCTCAATCGATGCTCCACATCTATGGCAAGATTGACCTTCACGATTATACACTTTGAGATGAACATTATATCCACCCGTTAGCTTATCGTCCTCGGAAAAAGGCTGGTCACCAACACCACCGTGTGAAATCGCTTCCTTTAGCACTTTATGCATAGCAGCGTATACGCGTTCCCAAGTTTGCAATTCTAGAACCGGAATTTTCGAGTCAGGACGAACAGCCGCTTCAAAACAGATCTCGTCAGCATATATGCTGCCAATTCCAGATAATACATGCTGGTCAATAAGAGCTGCCTTTATGGAGCCGCGTTTCTTTGCGAAACGTTCAATGAAGCGATCCAAATTTAATCTTTTCTCAAAAGGATCTGGTCCGAACTGTCCAAGCTGCTCTTCTACTCCTTTAACCGTTAACATCTGCATATCGTCAGCGCGAAGTCCGATGATATAAAGTGTTTGATTAGCGAATCGCATAATGACCTGAGCAACGCGGCTTGGTTGATCCTCGTCTGATCCTTTATATAAATAAGCACCCTGTGACAAATGGAGCATAATCCGTTTGCCATTATCTAAATGGAACAGCAAATGCTTGCCGCGTCGTTCGATGAACCATACCATTTTTCCAACAATGTCTCTCTCGAGCTGCTCTGTGCTTACTTGAAATACTTTAGCGTTTGTAACTTCTATACCGGTGATTTGGGCTCCGGCAAAATGCTCCGTTAGTGCAGCCCTGTATAATTCCAATTCCGGCAGTTCATGCATGAAAATCCGCTTCCTTCCTATTGTCTTCGATTGTTTCTCTTATATCCCACTATAATCGGAAATAAACGCACGAAGCTCCTCTAGATGATTGCAAATCATATCCGGCTTACAGCCAGCTTGTTCAACGTAATAATCTAAATTATCAGCTGTAGTAAGGCCTGTTAGAACGAGTACCGTTCCACAACCTGAAGTATGGCCAAACGCGATATCTGTTGCCATGTTATCACCAATTACCCATGTCTCGTCTGCGGAGAGACCAATACTGTTCAATGAAAATTTCATTAAAATAGGTGAGGGCTTACCGATCAGTGTCGGCTCCTTGCCTCCTGCAGCCTTTAACATTGCGCCAATTGACCCTGCACCGGGTATAAGCCCATCTCCAGACGGGATCAGCAAGTCAGGATTCGTTAATACATATTGAGCGCCGCCATGGATATATCTAACTGCCTTGGTTAGTCTTTCATACGTAAACGATCTATCAATGCCTTGTAGTATAAAATCTGGCTGATCCTCTGTAAGCTCCAAACCGGCCTGCGTGCATGCAGCCCTTAAGCCTTCTTCACCAACTACAAAAACCTTTGCATATGGCTGTAACTCAGCTATATGCTGTGCGGCAGCTTGTGCCGAAGTACAAACGTCTTCTGGTGACGCTGCGATCCCCATAGTAGTCAACCGATCCGCCACATCCTCGGGTGAAGCAGAAGAATTATTCGTTACAAAGCGATAAGGCAGCCCAATATCTTTTAAATAAGAAACAAGTGTATCTGCACCTTCAATTCGGTGTGTACCGTGATATAAGGTTCCATCTAAATCAATAAGTAAACCGCGCATTTTAGGCCGTTTTACCATCATATCTGCGTGTGCCTCCCATGCCAAAACCAATTGTATCCTTTTGTTTATACGTCTATACTATACATTTGATTCTTATATTCACATCACATGGTTCGATTTAGCTTCTCTAACTTCCGATGAAGACGAGAAATTCGATTACGCAAAGCGTCAATTTCAGCTCGCCGTTTAGTATCTATCCGTTGCATCATGGAATGGGTTACAGCATGCTCTAATGCATTCTTAGCGAATTGCAAAGCCGTTTCATAATCTTTCAGCTTATGCTCATAATACATCGCAAGCTCAACATTTGCTTCCAAAGCGGCAGAACTATGATGTGAGGTTGAATGAATAATTGCCTTCTGCCACAATAACACAGCACGCACCCAATTTCCAGCCTTCTTGTCACGTCCCGCCAGCATAAGAAGTGTTGATGCGTTTGCTTTTTCTGTATGAAAAGCTAGTTCGAACAATTGATCGGATAATTGTGATTTCCCCATCTTCTCAAGCCAAAGACCGGTGCGAACCATTTCCTCTGGTTCAGTTGGTAGAGGAATGAAATCGTGAAGGTTTCCATTCAACAAATGCCCAAAGCGAATAGCTAAGCAAGCAAGCGACAGCATATCAGTTTCATTATGAAGAAATACACCTTCAAGCGGTGTTGGATCCCCTGTAGCCAAAAACTCAAAATACAATTGCGGAGCTAATGATCCAGGCACATCATCCACACGTTGAATACCGAGTCGTTCCTCTTCAACTTGACTTAGTTTGCAAGAAACTAAAGTATTTCGCCATATCGATCGAGCAGGATGAAGAAAGTCGAGATGCTTCGGTTCCCATATATTTCGGCCAAATCCATTCATTATGAATCGATTTTGTACAAGCGGCCAATCAAATGTCTTTCCATTATACGTAGCAAGAAAGGTATAGTTGCTTAGCTTCTGCTGCAAATAGGTAAGCATAGCCTGTTCCTCAGCAGGATGGCGAATTAATGCTTGCTCAATGACAAATTGTTCATTCCACATGTAGCCTATCCCTACCATAAACGGCACATTTCCTGTACCCACGCCTAAACCTGTCGTTTCCAAATCCAAAAACAAGATTTGCTCCGCTGATGTGCTGACAGTTGGATGAAAATTTGTTAAACCGGGAGCCGCATGATGCAGCTCGTCAATTGCATGTAGTCCGTGTCGAAATGATATGGGATAAATGATCTTTCTTAGTAAAAAGCTGCCGATTTCCGTTGCTTGCAGCTCGACGCCAAAGTTTGCCCAAACCGGAGAAATCCACTCTGATTCGTCCTCTTCCGTTATCAGTTGGTCGGGAGCATTTGTTACTTCAAAAGATTCAGGCGGACTATCCATCTCAGTAAGCTTAGTGTGCTCAATGTGCTCAGTGTGCTCAATGTGCTCAGTGTGCTCAACATGCTCAGCATCACGATCAACGTTTCCCCCGCGCAGGCGGTTCATTCTATCGCGAAGCCCGCTCATCGCAATCCACCCATTTCATTAAGAAGCTCTAACGCCTGTTGCTTGCCAAGCAGGCCAACCTCTTCAATCGGGCCAACGCAGGCAGGGCAACCGCTAAGACAGGAGCATGCGCGGATGAGTGACATCGCTTGTCGAACAAGCTCATCATGTACCTCGAACAACCGTTCACTAAGCCCGATACCGCCAGGATATCGATCATAAAAGTATATCGTTGGTTTCTGTGTATGCACCGCTTTCACTTGAGGAACAACCCTAATATCAAACGGATCACACATCAGATATAGCGGTGCAATATGAACAAGCACGTTAGCAATACCAAGCAATGCGAATTGCATTTCATTTTTACTCTTCTTCGCCGCTTCTTCCTCACTGAAAGAGAACCAATACCCGCTCGTATGCAGTTCTTCTTCTGGTAAATGGATGGGTCCAGAGCCGATATTTTCATGAGTGCGCAATTTAATTTTTTTGAAAATAGTAGGCTTTGCATTCACGGTAAGCTCGCCATACTGGAGTAGTAAATCCCCCGCTTCTCTTTCCTTGTCAACGTGAAGCACCTTAAGCTCTGTAGCTAGATTGGCATCGGTATAATAATCAACATTAACCTCGCGAACATACGCCTTTTTCTCAGGATAATCGAGCTTCTCCACCTGATACTGCACGCC